>DASVIU010000690.1:0-1853 GCA_036386275.1 Bacteroidota bacterium
TGGCTTCCACGCCAATGGATGTGCCGCTGAAATTGACAAGGTCTCCGAACCTGAACTGGCTGTAAAACACATGCGCTGCGATGTCGACGGGAACAGCCGGGACGTACTGGCTGATGCTGTGCTGCAGACCGATCCCCCAGAGCGTCGCGCTCGGGAATGACTTGATCGACGGCGTGGCGATGAACCGGACGATCGCCCTGGTGCCATAAATATTGCCGATCGTGAGCTGGGGGGCGCCGAGCGGGAATATCGATGTGTTCACGAATCCATCTGCGATCCCTTTATACTTAGAGTTTCCAACAACAATAGAATCCGCTTTTCCCCCGAACATGGTTGCAGTCGAAAATGCGGGGACGTTGTGGTCGTCCGGGGTCAACGTATATTTCTTCTGATTGTCGCCGACCATAGAGCCCATGCCGACAATTTCCAGGGAGAGGTGGAATCCGGTTCTGGGGATTTCCGCTGAATGAAACATTCCGGCGTTCATGTTCGCACCGAAGAGGTCTGCGAGCGGCTGGATGTACCCCGTGACCTGTGTCGAGTTGAACTGTTGCAGGGTCTTCTCCAGATCGGACTGGGCATGACCAGTGGCGGCCAGGAACAGCAGCGTGCATGCCGCAGCCGCAATGGAACGGAGCCGTGGTACACGTTGGAGTGATTTCATTCGATGCGTCTCCTATGATGTGTTCTTGTGGGGGTACTGGGTAGCGAGAATAAAGAAAGAGAGTCTGTGGCAAAAGTAAAGTGCCTCGAATCACACTGAGGAAAATGCTTGAAAAACCTGCCTCAGGAGCTCTGAATCCCTGTGTTGGACGATTTCAGCATTTCCAAAAGTCCCCCCATATCGACCGGGAGGGCGGTTTCGTAAAAGACCTCCCGCCGGGTCGACGGGTGCACGAACCCGATGGTTTTTGCGTGAAGGGCCTGCCGGGGCATCTGCGCCAGGAACCGCTGCACCTCGGCCTTCTGAGCGCCGACGCCGCCCCCCCAGACGATGCGCCTCCCGTTGTACGTCGGATCCCCGAATACCGGATGGTTGATGTGCGCAAGGTGGACACGAATCTGGTGCGTCCTCCCCGTGCGGAGCTTCAGGCGCAGAAGCGCGAGGTAGGGAAACTGTTCGAGAACCGTGTATTCTGTGGCGGCGGTCTTGCCGCCGTCGACGACCGCCATTTTCTTCCTGTCGGATTTGCTCCGTCCGAGTCCGGCGTCGATCAACCCGGAGGAATCCCTGAACCGGCCCCAGACGATCGCCTGGTATTCGCGGCGAATCGTCCTGAGTGCAAATTGCTTTGCCAGCTTCGCGTGTGCAACGTCGTTCTTCGCCACGACCATGACTCCCGACGTTTCCTTGTCGAGGCGGTGGACGATCCCGGGACGGATCGGGTCGGCCCCCGGGCCGAGCGTCCCGCAGTGGTAGAGGAGCGCGTTGACGAGCGTCCCCGTGTAATTCCCGTACGCGGGATGTGTCACCATCCCGGCGGGCTTGTTCACGACAATGAGGTCGTCGTCTTCGAACAGAATTTCAAGCGGTATGTTTTCCGGGAGCGCCTCCGTTGGAGCCGGCCTGGGAAGCGTGATCCGTATAACATCGTCCGGCATCACGGTGTAGCTCGGCCGTACCTGTCCCCCGTTCACAAGGACGGTCCCCCCGCGGATCGCCTGCTGTACCTTGTTCCGGGTCGCGTTTTCCACGTGACCGGTGATGTAGACATCCAGCCGCTCTTTCTTTTTTCCCGGAGGTACGACGAGCTCGACGACGTGTGACATAGGAGGAGGGAATGTGACTGCAGCGCACCCGTGAGTGGGGGAATTTACTTCTGCGTGTGCGTCCCCTGGCCACCGCCGGCGGC
>DASVIU010000691.1:0-2834 GCA_036386275.1 Bacteroidota bacterium
GCCCGGTTGTTCTCGAACTCGAGCGTGCAGATGGAGTGCGTGATCCCCTCGATCGCGTCGGAGAGCGGGTGGGCGAAGTCGTACATCGGGTAGAGGCACCAGGCGTCGCCCCGGCGGTAGTGCGTCGCGTGGCGGATGCGATAGAGGAGCGGGTCGCGCAGCTTCATGTTCCGCGCCGCCATGTCGATCTTCGCGCGCAGGACGTGCGCCCCGTCGGGGTACTCCCCCGCCTTCATCCGGGCGAAGAGGTCGACGTTCTCCTCCACGGTGCGGTTCCGGTACGGGCTGTGGACGCCCGGTTCCGTGATCGTGCCGCGGCCCTTCCGGATCTCGTCGTCGCTCTGGCTGTCCACGTACGCCTTCCCGTCCCGGATCAGGCGGATCGCCAGCTCGTCCAGCGTCTCGTAATAATCCGAGGCGAAGAAGAGCTTCTCTTTCCAGTCGAACCCGAGCCAGCGCACGTCGCGCCGGATCGATTCAACGTACTTCATGTCCTCGGTTTCCGGGTTCGTGTCGTCGAACCGCAGGTGGCAGACGCCGCCGAACTCCGCGGCGATGCCGAAGTTGATGCAGATCGACTTGGCGTGGCCGATGTGCAGGAAGCCGTTCGGCTCGGGGGGAAAGCGCGTCGCCACCCGCCCGCCGTACACGCCGGAATCGGTGTCGCGCCGGACGATCTCCCGGAGGAAGTCGAGGTTTTCCCGCATAGCGAGCATCGTACGCATTTCGACGGGTCCGTGTCAAAAAGCGATTGACATGGATACCGGCAGATGTATGCTGCATGCGTCCGGAAACGCGTTGACCCACTCCGGCAACCTGCAGACAACGGTTAACCCTGCCGTAAAAGGTGGGCCAAGATGAATTCTGCTCTTACCCGGTGGAGATTCCTCCCATCCCTTCCCTCCCGGTCACCGTTTCAATCCCTCCCGCGTTCCGGAACCCGCAACAATCACGTAACTGACTGTATTCCATTCGGAATTACTGCGAGGACGGATTTCCCCCGTTTGACGAAACCGGGGGAGCTTGCGCCTGCGTGCCTTGGAGATGGCGGCAGAGCTCCATTGAAAGGAGGTGAAGGGGTTTCCGAGTTCACAAAGGAAGGGAGGTGGTTTCCGTACAGACCTGCGGCATGGCAGGAAGCGAAGTCGATGCAAACCCTTGTTGAGGTGAAAAGGGACACGAAAAAATGAAAGGGGGGCAGACAAGCAGGCAGCATGAGGGAAACCGGACCTGCTGTTAACGTTTCAAGAAACCAGATAGGGGGAACCATGAGAAGCAAGAGTACCCGGACATTGTGGTTTGTTGCAAGTTGTCTGTTGGTCCTTGCTCTAGGTATTGGCCCTTCGCCTGCGCAGGCGGCCGGCCCATCGCCCAATCCCTTTGGAAAGCCAACTCCCAGTGATCCCGTATTATGGAATCCAGGCAATAACATCAAAACGGTCCCCGGTACCCGACCCACAGGGTGGCAGGACCAGACCCACTCGGAAATCCTGGCCCGTAACGGCGTCGTTGCCACCAGCCAACCACTGGCTGCACAGGCCGGGTTGAAGATCCTGCAGGACGGCGGGAACGCCGTGGACGCGGCCGTTGCGGCGATGGCCATGATCGGTCTTCAGGAGTCGAACAGCACCGGTCTCGGGGCAGATATGTTCGTCATCGTCTGGGACGCGAAGACCAAGAAGCTGTACCAGATCTCCGCGAACGGGATTTCGCCGAAAAAATACACCCGCGATCTCTTTGCATTAAACGGTTTCAACGTCGGACCGATCGGTACTTCTCCTTCTGGGCCCGTGTACGGCGGACCGGGAACCACCGGCATCTGGTCCGCCATGGTCCCCGGCTCGGTAGACGGGTGGGACAAGCTCCTGAAGCGGTTCGGCACCATGACCTTCAAGGAAGTGCTCGAACCCGCTCGCAAGAGCGCCGTTGAAGGGTTCCCGGTGCATGAGATCCTTGCGAGCAGTTTTCACGGTAGCAAGAGCAACCTGTGTGATTCTGCTCGCGATCCCGACACCCCCAATGTTTTCTGCAAGGGTGGAGATGTGCCGGCCTTGTACAGCATCTTCCGCAATCCGGACTACGGGCACGCGCTCGAAGTGCTCCAGAAAAAGGGTCGCGACGCCTTTTACAAGGGGGAGATCGCCCAGGCGATGGTGAAGAAGGCGAATTCTTTGGGAGTCAAAGTTCCCGGTGGTGGGAGCCAGTTCTGGACCATGGATGACCTGAAAAGTTATCAGGCGAAATGGGTGGAGCCGCTCACGACCAGGTACCACGGGTATGACATCTACGAGACGCCCCCTCCAAGCCAAGGGTGGGCCGCCCTGGAGATGCTCAACATCCTCGAGGTGTGCGCCGAGAGAAAGCCGTTTGACCTCGCCAAAATCGGGAAAGAGGACCCTTTGTTCACCCACATAGAGGTCGAGGCGAAAAAACTGGCCTACTCGGATCTCCTGCGGTATAACGCCGATCCGAATTTCTACCTCGAGTTGTATGATAAAATCGATAGTTACTTCAACAACAAAACGTATGCAGCAGGTCTCTGCGATAATCTCCAAATCAATCCTCCCAAAGCGAGACCTGCCGATGTAAAGGGAAATCTTCAAGGCGGGACGATCTACGGTACCAGTGCGGATCGTTGGGGGAACATGGTTTCGTTTGTCTACAGCGTCTATACCTCCTGGGGGTCCGGCGTCACGATCCCCGGCTATGGATTCCAGCTCACCAGCCGGGGAGGGATGTTCACTTTTGATCCTAACCATCCCAACACGATTGCAGGGCACAAGGAGCCCTTCATCACCATCATCGCTGGCTTCATTATGAAGGACGGGCAGCCT
>DASVIU010000692.1:0-3165 GCA_036386275.1 Bacteroidota bacterium
GATGCGCTCTTCCTCCTCTTCGTCGTGCTGCAGATTCCCTATCTCTTCGGCGGCGCAACGACGGTCGCCGCTACGGCATCCCTTACGTACGCCGGCTATGCACGGAGGGGGTTTTTTGAACTGACAGCGGTGGCCTGTTGCACAATCATGACGCTCCTGCTGGCCGAATGGATCCTGCGGAAGGATTCCCGGCGGAACGAGATCCTGTTCCGTTCTCTCGCAGGCGTGAACCTGCTCCTCCTCGGCGCAATCATGGCCTCCGCCTGGCAGCGGCTCCTGCTGTATCAGGAAGCATACGGGCTGACGGAAGCCCGCCTGTACGCCGCGGCCGCCCTGACCGGGATGGGGCTTGTCGCTGTCTGGTTCGCTCTTTCCGTGCTTGCCGGCCGGCGCGGCCGCTTTGCATTCGGCTCCATCATCGCGGCGTACGCCGTCATCCTGGCTCTCGACGTCATAAGTCCTGACGCGCTCATCGCCCGGATCGACCTGACCAGGGGCTCGGAGGGGAAGCCGGTCGATCCGGTGTACCTTGCGACACTCAGCGCGGACGCAACTCCGGAGCTGATCGCAGGTCTTCCGCTGCTCCCGGCACGCGACGGGGCGCTGATTTCCCGCGAACTGATCCGCCGCAATGCGGGAAACGACGCGCCGGACTGGAGGACATGGAACTTCTCGCGCGCCAGAGCCTCCGCCCGGGTTCAGGAACAGATGGACTCTCTCGTCGCCTCACGCAATGCGATATTCCCGACACCATAACACGAGAAACGCCAATGCACGCACAGCTCTGGTTTACGATCATCAGCTTCAATTCCATGGCAGCATATATTCCGCTCTCTGCATTGATCCTGTACCGGAGACCGGGTTCCTGGCCCTACCTCTTTTCACTGTTCAACGGACTCCTTATCGCATTCATCGATCTCGGCGCGCGTGAAGTGCAGGTCCCTGCACTTCTTCTCCTCGCATTTACGTTCTTTGTCGGTTTTGCCTCCCCCCGCGGCGTCTGGCGCTGGGGGCTCGTCACCGGGATATGGGTGCCGGTATTTCACATCGTGCGGATGAGCCTTGAGAAGAATTCGGGAGGATCGCTCTTTGAAGGGTGGGGATCATTGCTCGCGCTGGTATTCGCGTTTGCAGGATCGTACGGCGGGAGCTTCATCCAGAGGATTTCAACGGGTAAAGGCCAGCGGGAACATTCCCCGCTGACCGGGAGTACAACTGGTGAAGGGGACAACAGGAGGAGACCATGACAACCACACCTTCGTCAGAGAGCAGAGCGCGCTACGGGGCGATCGAACTGAAGGACTCAATCCGGTTGTACTGGACGATGGGGCTGGGACTCGCTGTTGCGATCCACCTGGCCGTGATCGGATCGTACAAACTCGCGGGGGCACCCGGCGCAGGAGCGCCGCCGGGGTCTTTTACCAAACCCGGCATTCTTTTCTGGCTCCCTCCCCCCCCGTTGAACCCCGGTTCCCCCGCACCGATCAATATCGCAGAGCCCGGAATCAAGAATTCCGTCGGGACGCCGGTCCCGATAGAAGATGGGATCGCCGACCCGGAACAAACACTGGCCCCGCAACATTTGTTCAATCCCCAAACAAGCCCGGTTCCCGGGGGAACGGAGGGAGAATGGAGAGAAGAAGCCCCCATCGTCATCCCCGAAACCGAACCTCCTCCATTCCAAATCGTGGAAGAGATGCCGAAAGTCGTGCGGAGCGTTGCTCCTGTCTACCCCGAGCTCGCAATCCGCTCGGATTTGACGGGAACTGTCTACGTCAAAATCTGGGTCGACAAGGAGGGAAAGCCAAGAGAGGTCTCGGTTGTCAGGTCCGACGCGGAAATGCTCAATGAGGCGGCGATCGCCGCCGCAAAGCAGTTCCTGTTCACGCCGGCGTATATGAACAGCGGACCGGTGTCAGTCTGGGTGACAATACCGTTCAGGTTCAGGCTGGCCGAACGGAACTGAGGCGATCGGCGTGATTGTTAATTCTTCTTTTCGCGCGGAGGGAAAAACTCCGGAATGAGCTTCCCGCGATGGCACGTCCAGCACCCGATCTTCGGCTCCGGGCTGTCGAGATTCTTGATGTTCTTCAGAAGGTGCGTGTTGACCTCGCTGACCATCTGCACCATATCGCGCGCAATCTGTTTCTCGGGCCGGTCTTCTTTCTCCCATTGATCGATGATGTGGCAATGTTTGCAGGTCACGCCGAGAGCATTACTCCAGAACCCCATCATGCCGGGGAGCCTCCCGGCCTCCATGTTCTTGAATAACTGGATGTTCTTGAACACTTCCGGCGCCGGTTGTTTCTCCCGCCCGGCGACGCTCCCGCGCAGCTTAGCGAGCTCGCGCTCAACAACGGCTGTCCCTTCATCATGTTTCGTCGTATCCTGCAGAAAAGCGCGCCCGGAGGAAGCAGCCGGATCTCCCGGCCCTTGCCACGCAAAGCCTGCACCAACTGCCGTAATGCAACACGCCGCAAACAGAACGATCGACCGGGTCATACACCCTCCTTGAGAATGAGATTTTGAATTCCGGGCGGAGCGTGCTTACGCGCTCATCTTGCGCCGGAGGTTTTCCTTCACGACGGGCCACTCTTCCGCAATGATGCTGTAATAGACGGAATCCCGCACACGGCCGTCCCGCATGACCATATGCCGGCGCAACACCCCCTCCTCCAGAGCTCCGAGCCGGAGAATTGCCTTCCTGGAACGTTCGTTGAGGACGTCAGTTTTGAATTCCACCCGGTTCAGGCCGAGCCCTTCGAACGCATGCGACAGCAGCAGGTACTTCGCTTCTGTATTGAACGCAGTCAGCTGCCACGGGGTTCCTAACCAGGTCCACCCGATCTCCACGCGACGATGGGCGGGCTCGAAGTTTCCGAAACGGGTGGAGCCGACGGCTCGCCCCGCGGATTTGTCGATCAGTGCGAAGGGGAGAGCTTTCCCCGCTGATTGCAGCGCGAGAGCTTCGGCGATGTACGCTTCCATGCCGCGGGGGGCGGGAAGATCGGACACACCGAGCTTCCAGAGGTCGTCCACGGCAATGGCTGACGACAGGTCCGCGGCATGGGCGAGTGACAGAGGATGGAGCTCGACGTGCTTTCCAGAGAGAACCACGGGAATCAGCGAACCGGCGGGGGGATCTATCATGAGTTCCGCTTCGGG
>DASVIU010000693.1:0-4226 GCA_036386275.1 Bacteroidota bacterium
TCCACCGTCCTCCGCATGATCGCCGGGCTGGAAGAGATCTCTTCCGGCACCATCAGCATCGATGGGAAGGGGGTCAACGACGTCGCCCCGAAAGACCGCGATATCGCGATGGTATTCCAGAACTACGCACTGTACCCCCACATGTCCGTCTACGACAACCTCGCCTTCGGGCTAAAGCTTCGGAAGTACGCAAAGGCGGAGATCGACAAACGGGTCCAGCATGCCGCGGAGATACTCGGCATCTCTTCATACCTTGACCGGAAACCCAAAGCGCTTTCCGGCGGCCAGCGCCAGCGCGTCGCCCTCGGCAGGGCGATCGTCCGGCAGCCGAAGGTGTTCCTCTTTGACGAGCCTCTGAGCAACCTCGACGCAAACCTCCGCGTCCAGATGCGCACCGAGATCTCGCGCCTGCATCATCAGCTGCAGACGACGATGATCTACGTGACGCACGACCAGATCGAGGCGATGTCCATGGGTGACCGGATCGTGGTGATGCGGGACGGGATCGTGCAACAGGTCGATACGCCGCTCAGCATTTACCATCACCCCACGAACCGGTTTGTCGCCGGGTTCATCGGGAGCCCGACGATGAATTTTTTCTCGGGCGCGGTCTCAAAGAACGGCGACTGGACTTTTCACCAGGAGGGGACGGCATTCTCGCTCCCGGTCGAAGCGAGCGGCAGCGGCAGGTTCACCGGGACGGCGAATGTGACGCTCGGTATCAGACCCGAACACATCTATGCTTTCCGTCCGAGCGGGATCACCACGCTTTCCCCTTTTACGGCGCAGGTGGACGTGATCGAGCCGGTCGGGAACGAGATCTTCGTCTATTTGTCCACAGGGGCGGGAACGCACTACGTCGCACGGATCGCGAGCGACCGCTCTCCCCAGGTCGGGAAGCCTCACGAGTTGCTTGTCGACACTTCCAAGATGCACTTCTTCGACACCGGAACGGAAAGAAGTATCTAAGCCCGCGCGAGAGTCGTATGCCGATCCGCCACGCCTGTCTCCTTCTGGCCTTCCTCACCACTCCGGCCTTCTCGCAGTGGATTTCCGCGGGGGACGTTGACGCCACGTCCACGTCCGGGAACACCGGCGCAACACTCAGGGCGGGGAGCGCCGTCCTGACAATCCGCGTCCTCGCCGACGATCTGATACGGGTCCGATTCCAAACTGAGCGATCGGAGGCCCCGGACCGCTCGTGGGCTGTCCAGAAGACAGACTGGCCCGCTGTAGATGCGCAGATGAAGGACACCCCTGCATCGCTGGTCGTCACCACTCCCGAGTTGACGCTCGTTGTCCAGAAGAACCCGCTCCGACTCACGTTCCGGGACAAGACCGGTGGAGTGATCGCCTCGGACAACGCATCCCTGGGAATGAGCTGGAACGGCGCGGAGGTCTGCGTCTGGAAGACCATGCCCCCCGATGAGCGCTACTACGGCTTCGGCGAAAAGGCGGGAAACTTCCAGAAGCGGGACGGAGCGATGACGATGTGGAACTCCGACATACCGGCCTATTCCGCCGCGACGGACCCCCTGTATCATTCGATCCCTTTCTTCTACGGGATCCGCGCCGGGAAGGCGTACGGCATATTCTTCGACAACACCGCGCGGTCGTTCTTCGACATGGGGAAGGAGTCGCGTGAGAGTTATTCGTTCGGCGCCGAGGGGGGGGATCTCAATTACTATTTTTTCTACGGTCCCGCTCCGAAGAAGATTCTCTCCCGGTTCACGGAACTGGTGGGGCGCATGCCCCTCCCCCCCCGATGGTCGCTCGGCTACCAGCAATGCCGCTGGAGTTATCCGACGGAGAGCAGAGTGCGTGAGATCGCCCGGGGATTCCGGTCGCGGAAGATACCGTGCGACGTGATCTACCTCGACATCGACTACATGGACGGCTACAGGATATTCACCTGGAATCAGACGTCGTTCCCCGACCCCGCCGGGCTGATACGCGACCTCTCCTCCGACGGCTTCAAGGTCGCCGTGATCGTCGATCCCGGAATCAAGGTGGATTCTTCGTACGCCGCCTACCGCTCGGGTCTGGAGGGGCATGAGTTCGTCCGGAATGCCGACGGGACCGTCTACCGGGGAGCGGTGTGGCCGGGGATATGCGCCTTCCCGGACTTCACATCGGAGGCCGCGCGTACATGGTGGGGAAACCAGTTTGCGGGACTCATCGCAACCGGCGTGCGGGGATTCTGGAACGACATGAACGAGCCTTCGGTGTTTGACGTTCCGTCCAAAACGATCGACGTGACGGCCCTCCACGACGACGGGGGGCTCGGGACGACGCACGCAAAGAACCACAATATCTACGGGATGGAGATGACCCGGGCCACGTATGAAGGGGTCCGGCGCCTTTTGCCGAACGAACGCCCGTTCATACTGACGCGTGCGTCCTATGCGGGGGGGGAGCGCTACTCCGCCGCATGGACAGGGGACAACGTAGCCTCGTGGGAGCACCTCGCCATGGCGATACCGATGTGCCTGAACATGAGCGTCTCCGGGCAGCCTTTCATCGGCGCGGACATCGGCGGGTTTATCGGACACCCTTCGGGAGAGCTTTTCGCCCGGTGGCTCCAGCTCGGCGTGTTCACCCCCCTGATGCGGGCACATTCGGTCATCAACGAGAAGAACAAGGAGCCGTGGGAATACGGGGATGTCTACACCGATATCAACCGTGAGACTATCAATCTGCGGTACCGGCTCCTTCCGTACATTTATACGACCATGGCCGAAGCCTCATTGAGCGGGATCCCGGCTATGCGTCCCATGGTGTTCGAATTCCCGGAGGAGTCCCGGTTTGCGGAAACCGCCGATGAATTCATGTTCGGATCAGATCTCCTTGTCGCGCCCGTGGTCACCGAAGGAGACCTGAGGAGGAGCGTCGACCTTCCGCGGGGAACCTGGTACGACTTCCGGTCGGGGATCCCCCTGGAGGGGGGAAACTCCGTCACCGTGGACGCCCCCGTCGGCCTGATCCCGGTCTTCGCGCGCGCCGGCTCGGTGATCCCCACACAACAGAACGTCCAGTACACATCCCAGGCCCCCATCTCACCCCTGACGCTCTGCGCCTTCCCCCCCGGGGGCGGGACGGAGTCACTCTCTCCGTACTATGAAGACGACGGATCCTCGTTCGACTTTGCAAAGGGGGGATACTTCCGGAGGGTGTTCCGCCAGTCTCAGGACGGCCGGAACAGGACGCTCACAATGGACGCCGCCGAAGGGAGTTATATTCCACCCCCCCGGCCGGTTCTCCTCCGTTTTATGGGGTGCCAGACTTCTCCTACGGCGGTCCGGATCGGCTCAAGGAAACTCCATCGTGTCGAAAACCTGGCGGGGGGGGATGCTTCGGAGTGGACGTACGACGGGACGAACAAATCGGTGATTGCCACGTTCCCCGACTCCCGTCAGGCGATCCGGGTCATCGTGCAACAGTGACACCCGAATCGCCCGCACACTTTTGTAATTCTCGTCTTGATTTAATATATTCCCCGGAATCAATGTTCCACGGGCCATGCCGACAAAGAACAGCCTGAACTCCTCTCATCTTGAGCAACGCCTGACCGAAGCCCAGACCCGCGCGGAAAAGGGTGATTATGCGGCTGCGGTTAGGGCTGTCGGGGAGGCCAAATCCCTCGCTCCAAAAAACATCTATGTCCTCGCGTTTGAAAAGCAGGCGGAGCAGTTGTGCGCGCTGGCCGCTGCGAAGAGCCTGACCGACGAACAGAGGACGGACATACTGGAGTCGATCCCCTCCATCATCGAACGTGCGCTCGAATCCTCCCTTACTCCCGGCGCTCCTGCCAGTATCTCGGCACTCAAGTCCGGAGGAGATGCATCACAGGAGAGAAAGGAAAAGGCCGCTGCGCTCGAATGGCTGAAGAATCAATATTTCCAGCACGCGCACGAGTACATTCTCAAAGGGGAGTACCAGAACGCTCTGGCAGAGATACGGCGTGTGTACATCATCGATCCCGCGAACGCCATCGCCAGGGATTTCGAGAAGAAATTCGAAGCCCTTGACCAGATGAAGCGGGGAGATTCGTTCCGGATGCCTCCCCCGGCAGCCGCCCCCCTCTCCCAGAGCTCCCCCGCGGCCGTGACTCCACCCCCCCCGTCCGAACATGCGGAACCCGCGCCGATCGTGACCGGGGAATCGTCATCCCCTCAGCAGCTGAAGCACGACCCCCACCACCCTCCCCCCGAGAAGAGGCCCGAGGA
>DASVIU010000694.1:0-6425 GCA_036386275.1 Bacteroidota bacterium
GCGATATACGATGAAAGTCCCCTCCTTGCCGTTGACGAAAAGGGAGGATGGGTCTATTTTACGGCGGGGGAGAAATCGACAATTGAGCGTCATATTTACCGTGTCCAGCTCGATGGGGGAGCTCAGGAGCGTCTCTCTTCCGAAGACGGATATCACCGACCTTCATTCAGATCAGACGGCCTCTTCTATGTCGATCGGTATTCAAACGTGAAGACCCCTCCCTCACTCTCTCTTCACAGGGGAGACGGATCCGGGAGTACACTCCTCTCCCCATCCCGGCCTTACGTAATTCCACACCCGCCCCTTTCACCGTTCCTTACGCGCTCCAGTTTCCTTGTCCCGGGGAACGGGATGCAATTCCCTTCGTTCTTTCGCATCCCGGCCCCGGACGGTTTTATGCTCCCAGCGCAGATAAGCACGCCGGCGGGATTTGATTCCACAAAAAGATATCCGACAATCGTTTACGTCTATGGCGGCCCCGGCTCCCCTTCAGTCTCGGACGAATGGAATTCAAACGGATGGGCGGAATCGGTGTATTTCGACCAGGTCCTTCTCCGTTCCGGTTATATCGTCTTTTCCATCGACAACCGGAGCTCGGCGAGCGTGGGGAAAGTGTTCGAGAAGGCAATTCGGGGACAGATGTACGGCGACGTCGAACTGAACGACCTGTTGACCGCCGTGCAGTGGCTTAAATCCCGGCCGTACATCGACACGTCGCGCGTTGGCATCTGGGGATGGAGCGGTGGAGGGACGTACACTCTTCTGGCAATGACACGATCGAATGAATTCAAGGCAGGAATCGCGGTCGCTCCGGTGACGGATTGGCGATACTACGATGCGAAGTGGGCCGAGCTTCCGATGAAGCGTCCTGAAGAGAACCCCGCGGGATATGCAAAAACCTCACTGGTCTCCCGTGCCCGTAATCTTCACGGGCGCCTCATGATGGTTCACGGGACGGATGACGACAACGTGCACCCGCAAAACAGTCAGGCGTTCATGAATGAGCTTATAAAAGCAGGAATCCTTTTCGACGTCATGGTCTATCCGATGCGAAAACACACGATCGATGACCCGCCGGCCAGGAAGCACCTTTTCGGGACCATGCTGGAATTCTGGAAAAAGAACCTCTAGTTCCCGCCGGTACACTACTTTTTTGCAGCCTCCGGGGGAGGCCCCGCGAGATAAACATCCGCCTTGAAATCAACGGGGTCAAACCGGGCACCCCCGACCTGCCCGCCTGGTCTGCCTCCGCCTCCCCTTCCTCCACCTCCCCCGCGTCTCCCTCCTCCTCCAAACCCACCCCCTCCTCCACCCGGGGATCTCCCTCCCTTTTCTCCTCCTCCTTCTCCCATCCCGCCCCCTCCGCGCCCGCCGACGACCTCTTTCTCGGTCTGTATCTCGATCCTGAATGTCGAACCGGGCGCTGCGCCGACCGCGTACGGCCGGTCCTTCGAAGCCTGCAGCGGTACCTTGAGCTCGTACATTGAAGAACCATCTGAACTCCCTACGCGCACACTGACGCCGGGTACCTCCAGGGGTGAGAAGAGCGTCCGGTCATTCTTGTCGGCTCCGAGTATTTCCATGTCATGTATCCCTGTCCCCATAGGGTAGAGGATGCCGACTTTCTTTCCGTCGTCCGGTACGAACCAGATTGTCATCCCCGGGCCGGCGATGCGCCTCCGGAACTCCTCCTCCGGTGCGAGGATCCGGAGATAAAAGAATGCGGAGTCGTTCTGCATGCCGATGAACAGATGTGTATCTTTGACCGGGGTGAACGGCGACTTCCAGTCCCGTGCCGCGGTGTCGACCGTCACGCCCGGGGTTCTCCATGAACTGGGAATTTGAGCGGTGCTGCCGCATCCGGAAACGAGTAAGCCTGCGAAAACGGCCAGTCCAGTCAGCGTGTAACTCCTGTATGATTCTCCCCCCCGGGACGGGGTTCTGCGTCGGTTCCGGTTCATAATGCGCGTTCCTCTTCGTGAGTGCAGTGTGATACGGTGTGTCGAGTTCTCCGGCGTATCTAACGTTAGATTCACCTCGTGGCCCGGAGGTTTAAGGGGACTTGCTTAAACCTTATGAGCCGGAAAGTATCTATTCTGAATATCACGTACATTTCTTCAGCTGGATGAAGCCCGCCTACGCACTGACTATCTTTCTAAGCGCCTTTCTCCTCTTCCAGGTGGAACTCATTGTCGGTAAGGAGTTCCTTCCCTGGTTCGGAGGCGCGCCCGCCGTCTGGACGACCTGCCTTGTCTTCTTCCAGTGTGTCCTCCTTGCCGGGTACGGCTATGCGCATATGATCGTGGGGAAGCTCGGCCTGCGACGACAGCTCGGCGTTCACATCATTCTTGTTGCGCTTTCGATTCTGCTTCTGGGTGGCCTGGCGACCCGCTGGCCTTCCCCCATAACGCCGGGTTCATCCTGGAAGCCGGCCGGCGATGCGGAACCTGTCGGTCAGCTCATACTCCTCCTGGCTGTCTCCCTGAGTGTTCCATTCTTCGTCCTTTCCACCACCGGGCCGCTCCTCCAGAAATGGTCTGTCCTCTCATACCCCGGCAGGTCCCCCTACCGTCTGTATGCTCTCTCGAATGCAGGGTCGCTCCTGGGCCTCCTCGGGTACCCATTTCTTGTTGAACCATTTCTCGGGATCCGGGACCAGGCCCTGGCTTGGTCGGTTCTCTACGTTCTCTTTGCGCTCGGCGTCCTTTACGGTGCGTGGGGACTCCGGAAAAGTCACGGCGATTCTCCTGCCGGCGATCCCCCCCCGCGCTCCGGTGAGCCCGGCACCCGTCCTGCCGCAGCGGACCGCCTCCTCTGGACAGGCCTTGCAGCCGTCACCTCGGCGCTCCTCCTCTCGACCACGAATCATATGTGCCAGGACACGGCGGTGATCCCCCTCCTCTGGGTGCTCCCGCTTTCCCTGTACCTGACCACATTCATACTCTGCTTCCGCTACGAGGGGCTGTACCGTCGCTGGCTCTTTCCCCCGCTGTTCTGTGTTTCTCTCGTCTACTCTGTCATGAACCTCTTCAGCGGACTGAACGCTTCGCTCCTCTCGCAGATCGCCTCGGATAGTGCTGTGCTTTTTGCAGGATGCATGGTCTGTCATGGCGAACTTGTTCGCGCGAAACCCGGCGTGGCGCACCTCACGGGTTTCTATCTCGCCGTGGCGGCAGGAGGCGCGCTCGGAGGCCTTGGAGTCGCGATCGCCGCTCCCCGGCTCTTCAACGGGTTCTGGGAATTTCACGTGAGCCTCTGGGGAACGGCAGCTCTTTTCCTGGCCGCGCTGTTCCGCGACCGTGCCTCGTTCCTCCACTGGAAGCCGGTCCTCATCGCCTCCTCCCTTGTCATTCCTCTTCTCGGGCTCGGGGGGGTTCTCATCGATCAGGCGCTCGACGTTGGCAAAGGGACCCGCTTTGTGACAAGAAACTTCTACGGACTTCTCCGTGTCGTGGAAGATCCGGAGGAACATTTCGTCAGGCTGCTGCATGGCCGGATAACGCACGGGTTACAGTTCATTGATTCCACCAGGGCCGGGATTCCGACATCCTACTACAGCAGGGGGAGCGGCATAGGGCTAGCAATCGAAAACCATCCGGGGAGGAAGGGGGGACTCCGGATCGGTGTTGTCGGAATGGGTGTGGGAACTCTCGCGGCCTACGGCAGGGAGAACGATACGATCAGGTTCTACGAAATCAATCCCGACGTCCCCCGTCTCTCCAGTGGACCGTATCCCTTTTTCTCATACCTGCATCGATCCCCGGCGCATATCGAGGTTGCCATGGGAGACGCGCGGCTCTCGCTCGAGAAGGAGCTAGAGCAGGGGGAAAACCGGCGGTTCGACATACTTGCTCTTGACGCCTTTTCAAGCGACGCGATACCGGTCCATCTCCTGACAGAGGAAGCATTCGCCGTCTATCTCCGCCATCTCCGGCAGCCTGACGGGGTACTTGCCGTCCATATCACCAACCGCTACCTGGACCTCGTCCCGGTCGTCCACGGTTTTGCGGAAGCGCACGGGCTGGCGAGTGCCATGATCACTTCCGACGAAGACGAAGAAGGATCATACTCCAGCGACTGGATCCTTCTTGCTTCCTCCGGAGCGGTGCTGGCGCGTGATCAGGTTGCAGGCGCCTCCACCCCGTGGGATTCGACATCATACAGGGTCATCCGTCCCTGGTCGGATGACTACAGCAACCTGATGACCGTGCTCAAGAAACCGGCGGAGTTACCCTGACCGGATGACTGCAGGACCTCTCCCGCCTCACGCTCCGCGTTATTGACAATTCGTCCGGGGTCGATTACATTGGGTTCGTTGAAGTCACGCCCGATGACAACCAAAAACAGCCCGGATTCCCGATGAAAAGCATATATGAACGGGCCGCCCTCGATGATGTGGTACGGCGCATCGATTCGCTGAACCCCGGGTCGCAGCACCTCTGGGGTAAAATGGGAGTAGCCCAGATGCTCGCGCACTGCTCGATGACCCTCGAGGCGGCCACGGGGAGGAGAATCGCCCGGAGGTTGCTGATAGGGCGGCTCATCGGCCCCTTCTTCAAGAAAAGATACTACGACGATTCAGAGTTTTCCAGGAACAGCCCCACCCATCCAACCTTTGTCGTTGCCGATGAACGTGAGTTTGCGCAGGAGAAGCAGCGCCTCCTCCAGCTGGCCCGCGAATTCTCGGAAGGGGGAGAGGCAAAGTGCACAACCCGGCCTCACTCCTTCTTCGGCAATCTGACTCCGGGGGAATGGGGCATCGGGGTGTACAAACATCTCGATCACCATCTTCGCCAATTCGGAGCATGACCCTCTGAAGATAATTTCTGTGAACGTCGGTGAGCCCCGCGAGGTCACGTGGCTCGGGAAGACCGTCATGACCGGAATATTCAAGGACCCAGTCGATTCCCCCGTGATGCTCCGGACGATGAACCTGGACGGGGACCGGCAGGCGGACCTGTCAGTGCACGGGGGGGTGGCGAAGGCCGTGTACGCCTATCCCGATGAGCACTACGGGTTCTGGCGCGGCGAGCTTCCGGGTATGGACCTCCCCCCGGGGATGTTCGGCGAGAACTTCACGACCACGGGTCTCTCGGAAGAGACGGTCCATGCCGGCGACCGCTTCCGCATGGGGGAGGCGGAGGTCATAGTCACCCAGCCGAGACTCCCCTGTTTCAAGCTCGGGATAAAGTTCCGGCGCAACGATATCATCAGGAGATTTCTTCAAAGCGGAAGGACGGGGTTTTACATGGCCGTGCTCCGCGGCGGGATGGTGGCCCCCGGAGACAGTGTGGAGCTGCTGAGTGCGGACCCGCAGTGTGTGAGCATCGCGGACCTCGTCCGCCTGCATCTCCCGGGAAAAATCGATCCGGATGTGCTCAGGCGAGCCCGCAAAATTGAGGCGCTGCCGGAAAGCTGGAAGAAATCACCGTAGTCCCCTCCATGCCCGTGGGGAGGATTTTCCTCTACATGTCGGACTTTCCGTCCGGTGACGCTCCTTCCTTTTTACCTGCATGCCTGAGCGAGCTCCGCACGGAGAATGTGTGGAGGGGTTCGAAGAGTTCGTACAGGACCAGCCCCGCCGCTCCCAGGATCACCCCGATCTCTCCGTGCATGGCCGACCGCACATGGACTGCCTCAGCAGGGGGGGTGAGGAGATCCGCGCGGATCTTGTCCTGAAGCGTCTCGGCCAGCGAGGGGTAATTCTGGGCGAGCTTGCCGCCGACGATGATCAGCTCCGGGTTCAGTGTGTTCACCAGGTTGATGCTGAGGATGCTGAGCATGGATGTGAACTCGTCGATAATCCTGCGGGCCGCCTCATCCCCCGCGATGGCCTTCCGGGCGATGGACGCGACGGAGAGCCTTCCGTCGTCCGTGCTCTCCGAGGCACGCCGGTAGCTCTCGATCATGTTTGTGTCTGTCAGGATCTGGCCGAACATGACCTGGTTCCTGAACGTGAGCGGGAATCTCTCCGCATAATACGGGGGGAATTCGAGTTCGCTGAATCCTATTTCGCCGGCGCTCGATGTGATGCCGTGGAGCAACTGTCCGTTGATCATGATCCCTGCCCCCACACCTTCCCCCACCCAGATGTGGACAAAGTGTTTCGTCCCCCTGGCCGCGCCGAGCAGGTATTCTCCGAGCGCCATGGTCTTGACGTCATTTTCCACGTAGACAGGGACTTTGAACCGGGTCTCCAGCAGTGTGCTCAGGGATTCTCCCTGCCAGGCTTTCTTATTGTACGAGAGGACGAGGACGTTCCTGGGGTAATCGATCACACCCTGAACGCCGATGCCGATCCCGACAAGATGCGACTGGGAGCCGTTTGCGCTCGTCAGGAGGGTCTGGATTGTCGAGGCGGTCTCTGAAAGGACTTCCTGCGCCGAGGCATCGACGGAGTACTGAAACGTCTTCTGCTGGAGGAT
>DASVIU010000695.1:0-2064 GCA_036386275.1 Bacteroidota bacterium
CCATAGACGACCCGTTATACTTCTTGATCGATCTCGAATTTGACACACTGAGCCGGGCAGAAGCCCTGCTCGCCGCAATGCGAATTGTGTGGGGTCGTGTCGAGGGAAAAATTATAATGAGCCCGCGCGCGCGGATCGTCGAAGAGATGGAGACCAGGGAATACTGAAGAGGTCCTCCAGGTCGCCGCCCCCGGGGGCCTTGCCCTCAGTGCAGAATGTTGTGAGGGATTTCATTATCTTCCGCAATCCTTCCAGGGTTGAGCCGGATTGAAAACCAGAAGCCTCCTCGTCCTGGCGATCTCAATGCCACGCCTGTCGCAGACCATACAGAGAATTCCTGAATTCAGCCCCCCCGTGCTGTAGTGACGAATATATCGACAGTGGAAACAGAGTCATGGCTCCCGGCGGATCCCCACCTCAATTCACGGCTCACGCTCTCATTCCTCCTCATTGTCACCGTGGCCTTGATGTATCTCCCTCTGGCACGGTATCCGTTTGTGCAGGATGACTGGGCGCTCCTGTACAAATTGACGTTCCTTCGCGGACCGGAAGTGCTGCTTGACCTCTTGTCGCCTGCGGGGAAACTCTTTTTTCGCCCCGCAGGCCTCGTCTATTGTGCCCTTGTCTATCGTTCGTTCGGACTCAACCCAACCGGGTTTCACTTTCTTTCGGTTGCTCTCCTTGCGGCATCGTCATTTCTGGTAGTGTGCGTTGCACAACGATGCACGGGGGACGCGCGCGTTGCCTGGGGAAGCGGTTTCGTCTATGCCGCAGCAGCCACAGTGCATTTTGAATCGCAGATGTGGCTCGTGGGAATATTCGACATCGGCTCGGGGGCATGCGTTCTTTTTTCTCTTTGGGCGTTCCTTCGGAAGCAGTACGTCGTCTCGGCGCTCTCTTTTGCATTGGCGTTGGGTTTCAAGGAATCCGTGGCACCCTTTCCATGCGTCCTCCTGGCATGGGGGGTTCTCGACGAGATTGATCACCCCCGCCTTTCCAGTCGCATGCGTTCTCTCTCCCGGCACCTCGGGCTTCATGCAGTTGTTCTCGCGGTCTACGTTGCCTGCAGGGCCGACGGGATCTCCCTCTTTGGTTTCCCGGGCCAGCATCCGTATGCCGCGCGCCTGTTCGGAGGGAATACCGCCGACCACTTTCAACTTTACACGCGGTGGGGAATGCAGGCATTGCTCCCGTTCAAGAACATTGCTTTCCCGGAATCTGCTTTTCTCGGTTTTCTTGCGATCACGGCAGCCGTCTGCGCTCTCATCCTTATCTGTTTTTTCCGGGAGCCGGCGAAATCCGGCACTGACCGCCGCGGAACGGTCCGCCTCCTGATTTTTCTCGCGGTCTGGTTTCTGATCATGGTACTCCCCCCTGTTGCCCTGCACACACAGGTTTTCAGGTACTATCTCGCCGCGGCGCTCCCTCCACTCGCGATCATGGCGCTGGTTCTCTTGAGGATGTTTTTTGGATCATTCAGAAGAATTGCGAGGTATCTGCCGGCCGCGTATGTTGCGTTCGTCGCCGTCAATGTCATTGACGCGACGGCGTTCGTCCAGCAGCGGATCTCACTGGGAGTCAACGAGGGGAGACAAACTTCAACGCGGGAGGGATACAACCATCTCATGCAGAAGTCGTCGGTGGTGCTGGCCGTGTGGAAGCCGCTCCTGGAAGTTCTGCCTTCTGTTCCACCTCACTCTGTCATACTTATTCCCGGCGTGGATACGGGCTGTTTCGAGGATCGATTCGGGCCGGAGGTCTGGTACGGGGATTCAACGCTCCAGGTCACGAACATGGAACCGGAGTCGCCCGCGGTTGACGGGACTCTCCGCATCACGTTGCCACCGGAAGATCACTGGAAGGTGCCGATCGATACGAACGTCGTGGTCGTCCCCGCCGGCCGGGTATTCCACATCTGGTTCGAGGAACGGGGACTGGAACTCCTCCATTCCGATGGCAGGAAAGACTGAGTAATGACCCTGCCTGCGTTACGTGCTGTTGACGTGTCCCGGTGGACATTGAGCCGCAGGTCGCATATATTAAAAGGGCCCGGGGGGCCTGATG
>DASVIU010000696.1:0-9419 GCA_036386275.1 Bacteroidota bacterium
TCCCGCCGAGATATTTCTGCACCTGCGGCATATTTGAAGCGATGACGCCGTCGACGGCACGTTCGATCGCCCCGGCATCAGAAACCTGTATCAGCCCTTTCCGCTCCACGATGGCCCGGGGATCTTCGCCGCTGGCGACCATGTCCTCGAAAACCTCCTTCGCAATCTTGCCGCTGATCGTCCCGTTGCCGATCAGACCGATCATCGATGCCAGGCGTGCGGGAGAGACCGGAAATTCCGTCACGGGAGTCTTTCCGGCGGAAAGCACGCGGAGGACATCCGTCATCACCCAGTTGCTGACCGCCTTGGCGTTCTGCGCCCGGACGTCCCCTTCCCCGCCGAGCGAGGCAAGCGTCATTTCGAAATAGTCCGCCACGCCTTTTTCCGCGGTGAGGACATCCGCATCGTACCCCGGCAAACCCAGCTCTGCGATGAGCCGGTCCCGGCGGAGTTCCGGCAGCTCCGGGAGATCCCTCCGGACCGCGGCGATCCAGGCGTCGTCCACCGTCACCCCGACAAGGTCGGGGTCGGGGAAGTACCTGTAGTCGTGCGCTTCTTCCTTGCTCCGCATCGGTATCGCGACGTTCCTCTCCGCGTCCCAGAGAAGCGTTTCCTGGACGACGGTCCCCCCGTCCGCAATGAGCCGCACCTGCCTCCCGATCTCGAATTCGAGAGCCCGCTCCACGTTGCGGAATGAGTTCATGTTCTTCACCTCGGTCTTCGTCCCCAGGGATGCGGTCCCCCGAGGGCGCACGGACACGTTGGCGTCGCAGCGAAGACTCCCCTCCTCCATGTTGCCGTCGCAGATGCCGAGATAGGTCACAAGCTGTCGTATCCGGGAGAGGTACAGGGAGGCTTCGCGGGGAGAACCGATGGCCGGTTCGCTGACTATCTCGATCAGGGGGACACCACACCTGTTCAGGTCCAGAAGCGTGCCGGCGTCCATGTCGTGGATGGACTTGCCGGCGTCCTCTTCCATGTGTATCCGGGTGAGCCCGATCCGTTTCTTCCCCCCTCCCGGCAGGTCGATGTCAATCCCCCCTCCCGCGCATATCGGCTCGTCGTGCTGGGAGATCTGGTAACCCTTGGGAAGGTCGGGATAGAAGTAGTTCTTGCGGGCGAAGACCGAGCGGGGAGCGATCCGGGACCCGACTGCCAGCCCCATGCGCAGGACGAACTCCACGAGCTTCACGTTCAGCACGGGGAGTGCCCCGGGCATCCCGAGGCAGACCGGACAGACGTTGCTGTTCGGCTCGTCGCCGAAACGTGCGGAGCAGCCGCAGAAAGCTTTGGTCCGCGTCAGGAGTTGCGCGTGGACCTCCAATCCGATGACCGGCTCGTACGCGTCGCCCGTATTCACGCCCCGATCGGCTCCCTGATCGCCTGCGTGACCCTCTCCGCCGCCTCCTTCAGGCTCCCGGCCACAAGGAAGTTCAGACCCGAATTCTTCAGAATGTCCTGGGCAATCCCGGCGTTGGTTCCCGCCAGCCTGATGACGATGGGAACCTCCACCTTCACCTTTCTCGCAGCTTCGACGACGCCGGTCGCCACGCGGTCGCACCGGACAATGCCGCCGAAAATATTGATGAGAACCGCTTTCACATGCGGATCAGCGAGTATGATCTTGAACCCCGCTTCGTCCGTTTCCGCACTCGCCCCTCCCCCGACATCGAGGAAATTCGCCGGCTCTCCCCCCGCCAGTTTTATGATATCCATCGTCCCCATCGCCAGTCCCGCGCCGTTCACCATGCAGCCGACGTTCCCCTCGAGCTTGATGTAGTTCAGATTCGACTTCGAGGCCTCGACCTCGAGCGGATCCTCCTCGTCGAGGTCGCGGAGCAGCTTCAGTTCGGGGTGCCGTTCAAGTGCGTTGTCGTCAAAGTTGATTTTCGCATCGAGCGCCAGGACCCCTCCCTCCTTCGTGATCACAAGGGGATTGATTTCGGCAAGAGAGCAATCCATCGCCTCGTAGGCGTTGTACAGGGCGGAAAGGAACTTGACGCCGTTCCTGAACGCATCACCGCTCAACCCCAGCGCGAAGGCCAGCGTGCGCGCCTGAAAAGCGTGGAACCCCGCGGTCCGTTCCACCGGTTCGCGGAGGATCTTTCCCGGAGTTTCGGCGGCCACCTTCTCAATCTCCACTCCTCCCTCCGTGGACACCATCACGACATTCCGTGAGGAGGCCCGGTCCAGCGTCACGCCGACATAAAGTTCGCGCGCGATCGCAACCCCCTGCTCGACGAGAAGCCGCTTCACGATCTTCCCTTCGGGACCGGTCTGGTGCGTGACAAGCTTCATGCCGAGCATCTGTGAGGCGATCTGGCGCACTTCCTCCAGCGTCTTCGCCACCCTGACCCCTCCCCCCTTGCCGCGCCCCCCCGCGTGTATCTGGGCCTTGACCACCCACACGCTCCCACCGATGCCGTAGGCGGCGCTTACCGCCTCCTCGACGGAGAATGCGGCTTTCCCCGGCGGTACCGCCACGCCGAATTTTCTCAGTATCTCTTTCGCCTGGTATTCATGGACTTTCATCGTCGCTCCGTCTGCATGGGGATGACGTGGGACATCACTTTGTGACTTTTTCCGCGATCGATTTTGCCTGGAGGAACAGGAGGAGGTAATCCCGCCCCCCCGCCTTTGAATCGGTGCCGCTCATGTTGAAACCGCCGAAAGGGTGGACGCCGACAAGAGCACCCGTACATTTGCGGTTCAGGTACAGGTTCCCGACGAAGAACTCCCGCTCCGCCCTCTTCCTGTGCTTGCTGTTCCTCGTGTAGACAGCCCCTGTCAGGCCGAATTCCGTGTTGTTCGCGATGGAGAGCGCCTCGTCGAAATTGCCCGCCCGGATCACGGCAAGGACCGGTCCGAATATTTCTTCCTGTGCGATCGTCGCATCCGACGCGACGTCGGCAATAACCGTCGGCTGTATGAAATACCCGTCGGGACTCCCCGGGGCTCCTCCCGCAACGATGCGCCCCCCCTCCTGGACACCCTTCTGAATATACGACATGATGCTCGAGTGCGATCCCCGGTTGACAACGGGGCCGACGGCCGTGGCCGGATCGGCGGGATCACCGAGCGTGAGCGCGCCCGCCTTCCCGGCGAGGATCCGTACGAACCTGTCGTACACCCCCGTATGAACGATCACCCGGGAACAGGCGGAGCATTTCTGTCCGGAGAAACCGAAGGCGGATGCGATCACCCCCTTTGCGGCCTCTTCCAGGTCCACACCGGCGTCGACGATGATCGAGTCTTTTCCTCCCATCTCTGCCACGACACGTTTCAGCCAAATCTGGCCGGGCTGCACCTTGGCGGCGACCTCATTGATGTGTATGCCGACCTCTTTCGAGCCTGTGAACGAAACGAATCTGGTCTTCGGGTGCATCACCAGAGTGTCCCCGACCGCGCCGCCGGGTCCGGTGACGTAGTTGAGGACTCCCGGCGGCACTCCGGACTGCTCCATGATCTCGAAGAATTTCCACCCGATAAGGGGCGAGTCGCTCGAGGGTTTCAGGACGACGGTGTTTCCTGAAACGATCGCCGCGGATGTCATTCCGGCGAGGATCGCGAGAGGGAAATTCCAGGGGGGGATCACGACCCCGACGCCGAGGGGGAGATACACCAGCTTTCCCTTCTCGCCAGGGTTTTTGACGACCGGATGATCCACGCCGTACCGGAGCATCTCCCTCCCGTAATACTCGAGGAAATCTATCGCCTCCGCCGTGTCCGCATCGGCCTCCGGCCACGGTTTCCCCACCTCGAGTATCATGACCGCGTTCAACTCCCACCGCTGTTTCCGCATCAGCCGGGCGGCCTTGAAGAGGCACGCCGCGCGGCTCGCGGAAGGGACGTTCTTCCATGCGTCAAACGCCGACAGGGCTGCGTTCATCGCCTTCCCCGCGATATCGGCGTCCCCCTTCTGAAAGACCCCCACCACCTCGGCGGATCTGGAGGGATTGAATGAACTGAATTTCTGAGGAGCGATGATCCGCTCGCCGCCGATGACAATCGGGTACTCGCGGCCGAGCGCCTCCCTGAGCGCGGCAATCGCCGACTCCTGTTTCTTCCGGAGAGCGGGCTTCGAAAAATCGACAAGCGGTTCGTTCTTGAATTTCAGGATGGACATGAGGACCTCTATATTTCGGGATGTAGAAATGCGGAATGGAATATCAAAATCGTCGCAATGTAGCCAAATCGGGGGACATATTCAATCGACGCCGGGGCGGGAGAGATCGGGGGGGGGCAAAGGCGGGGATCAGCTCTCCGCAGCGGCCTGGAGTGTATTCTTCATCAGCATCGCGATGGTCATGAGACCGACGCCGCCGGGAACGGGGGTGATCGCAGAGGCGACTTCAAGCGCAGAGGCGAAATCCACGTCGCCGACCAGACGGGTCCCATTCCTGGCGGAGGGGTCAGGGATCCGGTTCATCCCCACATCGATCACCACGCACCCGGGTTTCAGCATCGCGCCCGTGATCGAGCGGGGTTTCCCCATCGCGGCCACAACGATGTCGGCCTGTTTCACGAGAGGAGCGATGTCCTTTATCCCGGTGTGGACAACGGTCACCGCGGCATTTGCGCCGGGTTGTTTCTGCATCAGCATGTTGCATACCGGCTTGCCGACGATGTTGCTCCTGCCGACAACAACTGCGTGTTTCCCTCCGGGATCGTTCCCGCTCCTGACGAGGAGTTCCAGTATCCCCGAGGGGGTGCAGGGGCGGAGGCACTTCAGTCCCAGTACCAGCTTCCCCACATTCACGGGATGGAAACCATCGACGTCCTTGCGGAAGTCTATCGCCTCGATCACGCGCTGCTCGTCGATGTGATGCGGAAGCGGGAGCTGGACGAGTATTCCGTGAATCGCGGGATCGGCGTTGAAGCCGGCGATCATCGCCAGGAGCTCCGCCTCGCCGAGCGTCGCCGGACGGCGCTCGGTGACGGAACGGAAGTGCATCTCTTCGCACGCCTTCCCCTTGGAACGGACATAGACCTCCGAACCGGGATCATCCCCCACGAGTATGAACGCCAGTCCCGGCGTGATCCCCCTTGTCCTGAGGAGCTCTTCGGCACCGCGGCGGACTTCCGCCTTGATCTCCGCGGCCATCAGTTTTCCATCGATCAGCCTGGCAGCCATCGTTCAACCGAATGCGGGAAATATGACGCTCTCCATTTTGAGCGCGCGGCCGGTCTCGGTGTCCGCCTGGACGTAGACGGCACACAGGCGAACGTCGTGAGACGCGACTTCATACTTGTGCGGCGTCGATGTGAGGAGCCGCTTGATGGCAAGGTCCTTCTTCATCCCGAGCACCGAATCGTACGGTCCGGTCATGCCGACATCCGTCTGGAACGCCGTCCCGCGCGGGAGTATCCTCCCGTCGGCCGTCGGCGTGTGAGTGTGAGTCCCGATCACGGCGGTCACTTTCCCGTCGAGGTGCCAGCCCATGGCCATCTTCTCGGCCGTCGCGTCCGCATGGAAATCCACGAACACCACAGGCGTCTCTTCATGGATCTTCGCGACGGCCCAATCGGCGGTCCGGAACGGATCGTCGATCGGCTGCATGAAGACCCTCCCCTGAAGGTTGAGTATCCCCGCCTTCCCCTTCCCGGGGAGTTCCGCGACGTAATAGCCGTTCCCGCCGTTCTCCCTCGGATAGTTCAGCGGTCGAAGTATGCGCCTGTCGCTTCCGAGGACCTTCCGGCTGTCCCACCTGTCCCACACATGGTTCCCCGTCGTGATGACATGCGCCCCAAGTTCGAACAGCTTCTTTGCGTGTTCTTCGGCGATCCCCTTCCCTTCTGTGGCGTTTTCACCGTTGACGATCAGGAGGTCGACGCTGTATTTCTTGACATAGTTCGGGATCAGCGTCGCGGCCAGATCGAGCCCGGGCGTTCCGACGATGTCGCCGATGAAGAAGATATTTAATGTCACGGACGGTTGGCTGGATGAGAGCGGTTTATCACAGGCTGGTTCAGCCTTCCCCTTCGGGGATGAAATTGCGGACTTCTTCGACGATGGCATCCACGATTTCCGATTCCTTGACGCGACGAACGACCTGTCCCTTGCGGTAGAGGATGCCGACCCCTTTTCCCGCCGCAATCCCGATGTCGGCCTCACTCGCCTCTCCCGGTCCGTTCACGACACATCCGAGGACGGCGATCTTGACCGGCTTCTTTATTCCCGCGAGTCGCTTCTCAAGCTCCGCCATAATGCCGAAGAGGTCCACTTCAAGCCTGCCGCACGTCGGGCAGGCGATGAGCTCCACGTTGCGCGTGGCAAGATTGAGCGAACGGAGGATTTCCTTCCCGACCTCGACTTCCTTCACAGGTTCGTCGGTGAGGGAGACCCGTATCGTATCACCGATCCCTTCGGCGAGAAGCGTCCCGATCCCCACGGCCGACTTGATTGTCCCTGTCTTCGTCGGTCCGGCCTCCGTCACCCCCAGATGCAGCGGGATGTCCGTCCGTTCTGCAACAAGCCGGTATGCCTCAATCATGAGGCGGACATCGGTCGATTTGACCGAGATGATAACATCGCGGAAACCGAACTCATCGCAGATCCCCACGTGGCGCATCGCGCTTTCGTAGAGGGCCTCTGCCGTCGGGTACCCGTGTTTGGCGAGTATGTCCTCCTCCAGCGAGCCGGAGTTCACACCGATCCTTATCGGTACGCCGCGCGCTTTCGCGGCTCCGAGGACCTCATGAATCCTTTCGCGGCTCCCGATATTCCCCGGGTTGAGGCGAACCTTGGCCACCCCCGCCTCGATTGCTTTCAGAGCAAACACATGGTTGAAGTGGATGTCCGCAACGACAGGGATCGACGATCGGCGGACAATCTCTTTCATTGCATCAGCCGCCTCCCTGTCGTTCACTGTCACGCGCACGATGTCGCATCCCGCATCGGCCGCCGCCGCAATCTGTGCGACAGTCGCCTCGACATCGCCGGTCCTGCATTTGGTCATTGTCTGAACGGATATCGGCGCACCACCCCCCACGCGGACTCCACCGACCATGACCTGTCTCGTCGCACGTCTCACACCGACTCTGTATGCCTGCCCGGCCGGTGCCGGACTCCGGTCGGTCTCGTTCACTGCCTGGATCTCCATGCGTCTCACGCCGTTCAGTGGATTTTCCTGCTTGCCTCGTTCAGTATCCTTTTCTCTTCGTCACTCAGGCTCTGATAGCCTCCCTTGCTGATCTTGTCCAGAATCGCGTCAACAACCTCCTGCGTGACTTCCTCCTCATCCTCCTTCTTACTGGGAGGTCCGCCGATGTCATAGAACCGGGCCTCATGGACCTCGGTTCCCGCCTCTCCCCGGGGGCGGGGGGGGACCGACCGGCGGAAGACGCCGCTGCCAAGGTTCCCCATCAGACTCCGGAAGGCCTCCGAGTGCCGTTCAGTGAATATGAACAGAAAGCCGACTGCAGCCCCGCCGAGGTGGGCGATATGGGCGACGCCGTCGGAGGACCCGGTGACCCCGGTGAAGAGCTCCAGGCCGATGGATGCAGCGATGAAGTACTTCGCTCTTATCGGGAGAAGAAAATAGACGTAGATCGGCCTGTCGGGCCAGAGCATTCCGAACGCAATCAGTATCCCGAACACCGCCCCTGAGGCTCCCACAGTGGGTGCGACCTGTCCCAGCATCGGCGCCACCAGGAGATTCGCAACCCCTGCGCCGACGCCGCACAGCAGGTAGTACAGGAGAAATTTCGCGGAACCCCATGTGTGCTCCAGCTCCATGCCGAACATCCAGAGCATCAGCATATTGAAGAATATGTGCCAGAACCCGCCGTGGAGGAACATGTACGTGACAAGCTGCCAGGGCCAGAAATTGGTCCCCAGCGGCCAGAGCTCTAGGTATTCCCTGAAAATCACAAATATAGGAACATTCTGGAATGTGAAGGCAGGGAGGAACAACCCGAAGAAAAGCCACATCAACCCGTTGATGATCAGGAGAGCCCTGATGACGGGGGGGAAGAACGAGAACCCGGCAAAGAAACCCGGCCGGTAGTATCTCCCTCCCCCCCCTCCGCTATTGAACTGCATCATGTACCACTCTTTCTGTGCATAATACGCCCATCACCTCGAACACGGAATGCACCTGAATGGTTCACTCGACAGCGAGCGCCGCAAGCCCCGGGAGCGTACGTCCTTCAAGAAACTCCAGGGAGGCTCCTCCGCCGGTCGAGACGTGCGAAATCTGCGTCTCGAACCCCGCCTTCGCCACGGCCGCGGCGGAGTCGCCGCCGCCGACGATGGTTTTTGCCCCCGCCTTCGTGGCCTCGGCCAGAAGCCGTGCGACTTCCAGCGTGCCGTTGGCGAAGTTGGGCATCTCGAACACGCCCATCGGGCCGTTCCAGACGATGGTCTTTGAACGCCGGACCTCCATATTGATCACCTTCACCGTTTCCGGTCCGATGTCCAGTCCCCTCCACCCCGGGGGTATTTTCGATACAGGCACGACCTTCCGCTGGGCGTTGTTTTCAAACCTGTCCGCGATGACACAGTCCACGGGGAGTATGAAGCGCTTGTGGAGAGCCCTCATCTGATCGAGGAGGTCCTTCGCAAGCTCGAGCTTCTCCTCTTCCACGATCGAGTCGCCGATCTCCAGCCCCTGCGCACGCAGAAACGTGAAGGCCATTCCGCCCCCGATCACGAGAGCGTCGATTCTCGGCAGGAGGTTATGAATGACGTCGATCTTCCCGGAGATCTTCGCCCCCCCGAGTATCGCCAGGTACGGGCGTGCCGGGTTGGTCACCGCGCTGGTGAGGTAGTCAATCTCCTTCTTCATCAAGTACCCCGCCACGGCGGGACGCAAGAAATGAGTGATCCCCTCGGTGGACGCATGTGCCCGGTGGGCGGTGCCAAAGGCATCATTGACGTACACGTCTCCCAAGCTGGCCAGTTCCTTTGCAAAGTTTTCGTCGTTGGCCTCTTCTTCGGGATGGTATCGCAGGTTCTCGAGCATGAGTATATCCCCCGGCTTCAGCGCACTCACCATCTGGTGCACCTCCGGGCCGATGCAGTCTTTCGCGAACTGGACCGGGTGGTTGATAAGTGTCGAAAGATAGTCGGCGACGGGTTTGAGGGAGAATTCGGGGTTCGGATGCCCTTTCGGGCGTCCCAGGTGGCTCATCAGTATCACAGATGCCCCCTGTGAAAGAATCCTGCGGATTGTCGGAAGGGACTCCATAATCCGCTTATCGTCTGCAACTTTCATATCGGGCGTCATGGGGACGTTGAAGTCCACGCGGACAAGGACTTTCTTCCCCTTCAGAAGGACATCGTCAATGGTCAGTGTGTGCATTGTGGTCTCATGGATGGGAGCGGATAAGACGGCGGCCGCCCTGAAGGCGGCCGCGCGGTGAGAAGAATCAGGCAATCTTCCTGAGCAGGTCGACAACGCGGCAGGAGAAGCCCC
>DASVIU010000697.1:0-2006 GCA_036386275.1 Bacteroidota bacterium
TGAAGACGAGGGAGAGGTGCTCCCCGGAATACGGGCCTTCTGGACGGGGGTCCATCACCGGTCTTCGATGGCATACATTATCGACACGGCGAAGGGGAGTGTGGTGGTCTCTGATTGCTTCTTCAAATACAGAAACGTCGAGAGCATGATCCCTCTCGGGATTATGGAAAGCCTGGAAGAATGCATGCGGGCGTATGAACGGATCAAGAAGGAAGCCGGTATCCTCCTCCCGCTCTATGACCCTCTCGTCCCTGAGAGGCTCTCCGGGAAGAATGGGGGGGGGAGGTCATGAAGGAGAGGACTCCGGTGCGGGATAGGTTCAGGGGGAATGTCGCGATCGTGACAGGGGGTTCGGCCGGGATTGGTCTGGCGACCGTGAGGGAGCTCTGCAGGGAGGGTGCATCTGTCGCGCTGACAGGGATCGAGCCGGATCTTGGAGCCGGTGTGGAAAAGGAACTGAAACGTGATGGCTTCGACGTCCTCTTTCTCGGGGGAGACATGGCGGAAGAGCGGTTCTGCGAGTCGGTGGTGCGTGACACGCTCGGGAGATGGGGGAGGGTGGACTTCCTCGTGAACAACGCTTTTTCATTTGTGGCAAAGGGGATGGACGCTGAACGAAGCGACTGGGAACGGACATATCAGGTGGGTCCCATCGCGTATGCGACGATGGCGGCGAATGTCGCCGAGCCGATGAAACGCTCAGGCGGGGGGGCGATTGTGAATGTCTCGAGTATCTCTGCCCGGATCGCGCAGCCGAACCGATGGACCTATAACAGCGCGAAGGGGGCGATCGCCAATCTCACGCGATGCATGGCGCTTGACCTGGCCCCGTACGGGATCAGGGTGAACAGCGTCAGCCCGGGCTGGATATGGACCAGGGAGGTCGAGAAGGCGGCGGGAGGTGACAGGGCGAAATGGGAACCTGTATGGGGGGAATATCACATGTTGCGGCGACTCGGAGAGCCGGTCGAGATCGCAGCCGCTATCCTCTTTTTGCTCAGCAGCGACGCTGCGTTCATCACCGGGGCGGATCTCCCCGTTGATGGGGGGTATCAGGGCCTTGGGAGCGAGGGGCTCGGGTCCGCCAGCCAGTTCGCAGGCTCGCACTGAATAACTGCCTCCCTGTCATGGCCAATGTCCGGTTCCCGTACGAAGGTGTGAAGTCGTTGGAGATCCCTGACCGGAATCTGATGGGTGTCTTCTCCCCGCCCCGCATGAGTCCCGGTCGGACAGAAGAGGAGATACTCTCGGATGCTCTGGTAAATCCGGTCGGGGCCAGTCGCCTCCGGCAGGCTCTGGAGGGGAAGCGGAACGTCCTCATTGTGTCCGATGACCACCACCGCCCCACCCCCGTCCGGGTGATGCTGCCGCCGGTGCTGGAGGAAATCAGGAGCGCGGGGATCTCCGACCAGTCTGTGGAAATCATCATGGCGCTCGGTTCCCACCGTCCGATGTCCGACCGCGAAATGCGTGAGAAGCTTGGCAGCGGGATCGTCGACAGGTTTCGTGTCACCAACCACGAATGGATGGACCCCGGTAACCTTTACTTTGCCGGCCGTGTGCCTCCCGGCATCGATGTCTGGGTGAACCGGAAGATGCGCGAATTTGATTTCATCGTCGGGCTGGGCCAGATCATGCCGATGGATGTCTGCGGGTTTACCGGCGGCTGCAATATCATCATCCCCGGGCTGTGCGGTCCGAAGACAAGTGCGGATTTCCACTGGGTACGCGTCGGCATCGCCCCTGAAGAGGTGATCGGGCGGAGGGAGAACCCGATCCGGGAGGCGATCGACAACTCTGCGATGGCCGCGGGGTTGGGTGCAATCCTGAACGTCATCCTGGATGGTGAAGGGAGAATCTGCGGCGCGGTGTACGGCCATCCTGTCGAGGCGCACAGGAGCGGAGTCGCAGTCGCACTCGAATCACATACGGTCCTCCTGCCGGAGAAAGCCGATATCGTCGTCGCCGACGGGTATCCGTTCGATATCGAATTCTGGCAGGCGAAC
>DASVIU010000698.1:0-3165 GCA_036386275.1 Bacteroidota bacterium
GACAAACGTGATGGACAGCAGTTGGCGACGAGAGGACAAAGCGGTTGATGTATATCATGCCGGCCGGTTCGGGGAAGGGGTTCGGATGGGGCCGCGGGCCATGATAACCATCGGATCACTTCGGCATGATACGGAGGAAAAAGAACAGTTTGGTTTGTTAATGTAGCGTCTCCATCGCACAATGTCAACCGGCTGAATAACGAATTTGAATAGAAATCAGCCAAGGCGAATCGAGACCTTGATTTGGTCGATTCAGATGCGTATTTTAGTCTGATCCTCCGATAATCCCATTCAGCAGCCGTTCATCACATTGAGCACCACAGAACACCACCCGAGCGTGCAGCTGGCGATACTCTTCGCCGACGTCAGCGGCAGCACAAAGCTCTATGATACACTGGGGAACACCCGCGCCCAGACGATCATCTCCAAGGCTCTGGAAGTCATGTCACAGGCGGCCGGAAGGCACCAGGGGACGATCGTCAAGAATATCGGCGACGAACTCATGTGCACGTTCCCTTCTACCCCGACAGCCGCGGAAGCCGCCAAGGACATGCAGCGCTCCCTGAAGCAGGCGATCGCCATGGGGACCATTCCCTACGAGACTCTGAGCATAAGGGTCGGATTCCATTTCGGTCCGGTCATTCCCCAGGCGGGGGATGTGTTCGGCGACGCAGTCAACGTCGCGGCGAGGGTTGTGGCGCAGGCCAAGAAAGGGCAGATTCTGACGACGAAATTCACTGTCGACGAGATGCCCGATGAACTGAAGTCGGGCGTCCGGTTCATCGACAAAGCCGCGCTCAAGGGGAAAAAGGAAGAACTCGAATTGTTCGAGGTTCTCTGGGAATTCGAGAACCTGACGATCGTGCAGAACATATTCGAGGACAAGCCCCACGAGGCGAAGCTCACCGTGAGGTTCGGCGAGACGACCGTGGAACTGAGCCACGACCGCCCCGCACTTCACATGGGACGGGGGATCGAAAACGATTTCGTAATCCCGGAACCCCTTGCCTCCCGTTCACATGCGAGGATAGAGTTCCGCCGCGAGAGGTTCGTCCTGATCGACCAGAGTATCAACGGGACGTACGTGTCCATCCTCGGCGAAAAGGAAGTTGTGCTGCGCAGGGACGAGATCGTGCTGCAGCGCGAGGGGAAAATCAGCCTGGGAAAATCGACGACGCTGCAGCCGGAGATGTGCGTGACGTTTTCGCTGCTCGGAAGCGGAGGAATGCTGATGTAAGGGACGGCGTGACTAGAAGTTATACCCTATACCAATCCTTGCGTCTATCCCCGTAATCGACCCCCCCCCTTTCAGATTTCCAAAGTCCACTTTCACGAGAGCGGGAAAGAACAACCCCGATGGAAGGGAGAACGACGGACCCACGCCGACGCCCGCCACTTTCGATCCGGAATATGCTTCGGCAGTGTTTTCGTATATCCGGACTTCCGCGAGATACGTCAGAGAAAAACGGGGATTGAAAACCTGCCTGAACTGCGCCTGCGCCTCAAAGCGGCCCGGCTCAAGCCTCTCCGCCTCGCTCACCAGCCCCCCCACCCCCGCCACCTTTCCCTTGGATGTCGAACGGTATCCCGCAAAGAGCTGGAGCGTATTCTCGCGGAAGAACTGCCTGTATTGCAGATTGAACCAGTAGGAATTCCCCGACGCGAACACTTCCGCGTCGTTGTACTTGTCCGTCCCGTAGGCGGTGAGCATGAAATCCGCCGAAAGGGATGCGACCTCATTCAGCTTGTAGTCAGCGCCGAGACTCCCCGTAATCTCGGGCCCGGGGGCATAGAACCCTGATCCTTCGAGCGGCTTATACTTCCCCCGGTACTGGTAGGCCGCCGCGAGGCCCAGCACAAGATTGTCATTCACGGGGAACACCCAGGCGAGACCCGGGTTCACGTTGAACCCCTGTCCCCAGACGGGGACCTGCATGTTGAAGAGCGGGTGGCTGAAAAGGATCGACGTGACAAACTGATCGTGCGGGAGCTCTTTCTTCCCCGTCGGAGCGTTGATCCCAAGGCTGAAGACCGTGTTTATCGATTCCAGATGGTAGTTGAACCCGAGCTGCACGTCGGTCAGCCCGCTCAGCTTGGCGACATCCCCGCCCGAGGCCGCCCCTCCGCCGCCAAGGCTGAAGCTCGCGTTTCGTCCCAGCGGCACGTACGCCGAGAGGATCGTGCTGAACTCCGAGAAACTGTACCCTGCGTTCTTCCCGGTCCAGCGTTGATAGACCGGCGTAATGATGACCGAGGCCTGCCGGCTGATGATGTACTGATCGTTCTGAGAGTGCGCTGCCACGGAAAGAAAGAGCAGAACGAGTAGAGTGGGGGATCGCCGCATAGTGTCCTCGTCGTTACCGGATCATGACCAGCTTACGGACGGCATTGTACTCTCCGGTCCGCAACCTGTAGAAATAGACTCCGCTCGCCACATGCCCTCCATTGTCGTTGGTGCCGTCCCATATCGTTTCATACTCGCCCGTGCTCCGGACGCCGCTGAAGAGCGTCCGCACGTGCTGGCCGAGCGTATTGTATATCTCGAGAACGGCGTCGCTCTTCTTCGCAAGGGAGTACCGGATCGTCGTCGACGGATTGAACGGGTTGGGATAATTTTGCCCCAGCGCGTAGGCCACGGGCTGCAGGGGAATCCCCTGACTCTCGTCCGATGCGTATGCGTCCGTTCCCATTATTACTTTAAAATAGCGGTGAGCGTCCGGAGCGTCCAGTGTCACCTCAAACGAACCAGAAACCACCGGCACAGCGTTCTCGTTGACCAGGTCAAGCAGATGCAGGCTGAATCCCGCCGGGAGCGTCCCGGACTGCGCCAGCGTCAGGACTGCCTTCCCTTTTGTCCCGCTCGCATGCACGTCGATGACCCATGACGCCCCTCCCCCCGCAACAGACTTGTAGTTTTCCAGGTAGGGGATGCCGGCGTCCATGATGTTCAGTTGAAGCCCATCGCCGATCGGGGGGGGCTTCGGTGCATCAAGCCTGTCCCTCACGGAGGTTGCGCCGGTGCGGAACCCGATGTAATTGTACGTGTCCCGGTACTCCGTCCCGGTGAGCGAGGCCGAAAGCTGGAGGACAAACTCCCCGGGGCCGGGGGCTGAGGTAAACCTTCCCTCCTTGTGGAAGACAGCGAGTGCGGATTCGACAGGGGGA
>DASVIU010000699.1:0-9334 GCA_036386275.1 Bacteroidota bacterium
GTAGCCGCGGCTCACGACAGCGACATTCAGTCCCCGCGCTGCGAGCCGGCCGGTGATATATTCGACGAGAGGGGTCTTTCCCGTTCCCCCCGCAGTCAGGTTTCCCACCGCAATAACAGGGACGGATCCCCTCCGGCGCCGAACCAGACCCAGGTCAAACGCGCTGTTCCTGGCAGCCACGGCCAGCCCGTAGAGCCATGATAACGGGAGCAGCATCGTGCGCATGACGTCGGACATTATTTTGTGTAGCCGGCCTCTCTCAGCTGACGCTCCACCTGCGCGAGCTTCGCCTCTTCCCTGTACGTCATGTGAAGGCGTTTAAGGAGGAGAAGCATCCCGATCTTATCGTCCTGCAGCCGCCTCTCTTCCTCCGATCCCGCCCCCCGGCCGGTCTTCTTCAACCCGGCCATCGCTGCATCGACGGCCTGGACCCCCGCGGCAAACGTCCGTTCCGCCGTCTGGTCGCGGTCCATTTTCATGTAGGCGCGCCCCATCTGCCGGTAGTACGCGCCGGTGTACTGGGACTCTCTGAACTTCTCCGACGCCTCCCGCTGCGATTTCACCACCCCGGCCCACTCTTCCACGCCGAAGTATGCGACACCCAGGTTGTAGTACTGCCGGTCATAAGGGTACTGTTCTGCGTTTTTCTTCGCGTATTTCAGGAACCCGTGCACATCTTCCAGCTCCGTGCAGATCTCACACAGTCTGTCATATCCCTCCGCCTCCCGGTATCCGAGGTTTTCGGCCCTTGCGAGAAAGCCCCGGGCCTTCCTGAGTTCTTCCATGCGGCGTGGATCTTCTTCCTTTCTTCCGATGTCAAAACAGAGGGACCCGAGATCGACAAGCGGGTCACGGTAGGTGGAATCCATGGCCGCGGCACGCATGAGTTCGTTTTTCGCTTCCTCCATATGCATCGTGAGATAGAGCTGATGGCCGCGCAGGTAGACCGATTCCTTTGTGTCCGCCGTATTCTTCCCCGTTTCCCGCGACGGTCCGCAGGAGGCGAGCACAAGGGCTGCTCCCGCGAGTGTCGCCCTCAGGAGGTCTCTCCTCATGCCGCCTCCGCCAGGGAAAGTATGCCTCGTGCGACACGCTCAGATGCGCCCGGTCCGCCGAGCTTCTCCCGGATCACCGAAAGCTCCCGGCGTACGGAGGCCGCGAGTGACTCGTCGTCAAGGAACCTCCCCACGGCCTTCGAGAGGTTGCCGGCCGTCATCGCGCCCTGGATGAATTCGGGAACGATGCTCTTTCCCGCCACGATATTGACAAGTCCGATCGAACGTACGTCGACGAGCAGCCGGCCGATGAAGTACGTCAGGGGCGAAGTGCGATAGACCACCGCCATCGGCGTGCCGAACCATCCGGTCTCGAGCGTCGCAGTCCCGGATGTCACGATCGCTGCGTCCGCGTATGCCATCAGATCGTACGTTCCGTCCTCCACCATCACGGCGCGGGACCCTGCGTCTGTGAAACGGCCCACAAATTCCTTCCCCAGATTCGGGGCCACGCCGATCGCCACCTGCAGATCCCTCCCCCCGCAGAGCAGCTCCGCGGCACGGGAGATCACGGGGAGGATCCGTTCGATTTCCTGACGCCTGCTTCCGGGAAAAAGACCGAGGAGCTTTTTCGACGGGTCGAGACCGTTGCGCCGGAAGAACTCCGCTCGTGTGCAGCTTGTCCCGATGTGCTCTGCAAGCGGGTGGCCGACAAATTCGACGTCGATCCCCTCGTTCCTGTAAATGTCCACTTCGAAGGGGAAGACCACCTTCATCCGGTCCACCAGGCTCCTCATTTTCTTGACGCGCCCCCGGTGCCATGCCCACACCTGGGGACTGATGTAATACAGAACCGGGATCCCCCGGGATTTTGCCTCCCGTGCGAAACGGAGGTTGAACCCGGGATAATCGATCAGCACGACGACATCGGGACGGCGGCGCTCCAGCTCGCCGATCAGCATCCGTTTCAAGTCCCTGATTGTCCCCAGGTTGCGGACGACTTCGACAAATCCCATGAACCCGAGATCCGCGATGTCGCGGATCAGTTCCATCCCTTCCCGGCGCATCCTCTCGCCGCCGACCCCTGCCACATCCACGGAGGGGGAAAGGATCTTCAGCGCCCGCACCACCGATGACCCGTGAAGATCACCGGAGGCTTCCCCCGCCACCATCAGTACCCGGGGAGGCATTGCGTCACCCCTGCAGGCGGAGGTAAATGTATTTCGCCACGACAAGCGCGACAACAAGTCCGATTGCCTGGAGAGTCCGCCTCTCGCTCGAGAGCCCCTCCGACGGGTTGACCGTCTTCGCCGCCGGGCGGGCGGACCTGTACGCCGTCAGCCGCGGCACGAACCGGCGCACGTTCCTCCGGTATTCATCAAACTCCCCCCCGAAGGTCGCCGCCAGGTACTCTTCTTCCCGCGTCACGATCAGGTAATATTGCAGATAAAACCAGGCGATGGCGACAAGGAGCATCCAGGGAAAAAGGGCCATCGACATTATCCCCACGCCCGCGTACAGCAACATGTTCCCCACGTACAGGGGGTTGCGCACGTAGGAGAACGGACCGTTGGTGATCAGAAACGTCCCCCCCACCGTCCCCGTCGTCCGGGTCTCCGCGCCGACGATGGAGACTCCCCAGAAACGTATCAGCTCGCCGGCGAAGACCACCGCAAACCCGATCACCAGGCTCGGCACCGTCGGCTGCGCAAACCAGATCATGACTAGGAGGAACGGGATCGGTGTGTAGCTCCTGTACTTGAATATCAGCCTGCGTATGTCGTTGTCGCTTTTTTCCATCCTCAGGCTCCCCGCCGGGGGTCAGGACTCGTGCCGGAACGCCGCACGGCGCTCCACAGCCGCCCGCGGCCGGGGGCGCAGCCGGGGTCTCTCCAGCAGGCGCCGCAGCCGCGCCACGACGTCGTCAAATGTTTCGTACGGAAAGTAGGAGATGTTTTCATTCTGGCAGTATGTCTGCAGGACGTCTTTTGCGAATACGATGTCAGCGTACCGGACGGGACACCTGTCGGAAAACCCCTCCCCCACGTAGGCGATGATATCTTCCTCCGAGGATGCCATCAGCATGATGTTCCGCTTGCAACATGCGCACCTGTCGCACCCGGCATCGGAATGCGGGAACGCAACGGAAACCTCCATACGTCCGTCCCCGCCGGAACTGACCAGGGTGGCGACGTTCGAGACGAACGGCACATCAGCGCAGCCGTTCCGCCCGAGGATCCTCCGGATGTAGTAGTCGAGACCGTCGCTCACAATGAGGAGGTCCACCTCCCGCACCCTGCAGAATGCCACCAGGTCCCTGAACGAGGGATCAATCTCCTGCGCGTCGACGAGCTCCTGCAGATCCCCGGAGCTCACCCGTCCCATGGCCTTCGCCTCACCCAGGAAGCATTCACGGGCGGTGATTTCTCCGGCGCGGAAGCGGCCCACCAGCTCGTCGCAGGCACTCCCTCCGAACGTGCGGAAGAATATATTTCCAACGTCCCCGCGCGTGATCGTCCCGTCGAAATCGACAAAGAGTCGGAGGGACATTGTTACGCCGACGCGAGCGCGGCAGATTCCACCCGGGCCCCCTTGGTGAACCGGACGGTCACGAGCTTTGATACGCCTTCCTCTTCCATCGTCACGCCATAGAGGGCACTGGCCGCCTCCATGGTCCTCTTATTGTGCGTCACGACGATGAACTGCGTATTGTCCGAAAATTTCCTCAGGATGCGCGTGAACCGGTCCACGTTCGCGTCGTCGAGAGGGGCATCCACCTCGTCGAGGATGCAGAACGGGCTCGGCTTGACGAGATAAATCGCGAAGAGCAGGGCCGTCGCCGTCAGCGTCTTCTCTCCCCCCGAAAGCAGATCGATCGAGGTCGGTCGTTTTCCCCGCGGCTTCGCCACGATTTCGATCCTGGCCTCCAGCGGGTCAACCCCTTCTTCGAGTTTGAGGTCACATTCGTCCCCCGGGTCGAAGAGGCTCTTGAACGTTTCGATGAAATTGTTCCGGATGAGGGCGAACGTTTCCAGGAATTTGTTCTGCGCGGTGGCGTTGATCTCTTCGATCGTGGCGAGGAGCGTCTTTTCCGCTTCCAGCAGGTCCTGCCGCTGCGTCGAGAGGAACTCCAGTCTTTCTTTTTCGGTCGTATACTCCTCGAAAGCCGCGAAGTTGATATTCCCCAGCGACTTCATTTTGTCGCGGAGCCCCTGAATCTCGTCTCGCAGTGCGGCGAAATCGACGAATTCATCTTCCGGGTACGTCCTGAGCTCGAGATCAAGCTCGAATTCTTCCCTGGCGCGGGCGCGGATATGCTCCGCTTTCCCCCGCAGGTCGGCGAGGCGCAGTTCGTGCTCGTGGACCGTCCGGAGCGCTTCGTCATGCGTCCTGCGACGGTCCTTGATCGCGAGCTCGATCGAATGGATCTCGTCCCGTATCACCGCCGTCTCCTGTTCCACCGCCTCCCGACGTGCGCCGACGACCCCGAGCACCACCCGGAGCTCCTCCAACGTACGCGTGCTTTCGGTGACGGCGGCATCGTCGGCGGCGATGGCCCGGGTCCCGAGCTCCTTTTCCTCTTCCCTGCGGGCGATGAGCGCTTCCGCCTCAACGGCTGACGCGGCGGTTCTGGCCAGCCTGTCGATCGCATTCTGCAGCTCACCGCGGAGAGTCACAAGTGCGATCTCTCCGTCGTTCATCTCCCGCGCCCGTCCGTTCCACTCCTCCTCCAGGACCTCGAGCTCTCTGGTCGCCGCACCGATCGCCCGTTCGGCCTCCACCTTCTCTTCTCCCAGCGCGGCAAGCGCCGGAGCATCGGAAGCGATCAACGATTGCAGCTCCGCCACCTCGGCGGCGAGACCCTGTATATCCTCCTGGTTCTTCGCGATGATATCGGCAGCCCGCTTCTTTTCGAACGCGACCTGGGCGATGCGCATCTCGATTCCGTTCATCTCCTTTTCGACCCCCTTGACCCCCTCGTTCAACGACTTCAGATCGATCGCGTCGTGGGTGGCCACCACACCGTTCCGTACTTCCTCCGAGGCGCGAATCCGTTCACGGAGGGAGTCGATTTCCCGCTGGAGTTCCTCGATTTGCTCGCGCTTGCCGATGAGACCCCCCTCGTCCTGCCTCCTGCTCCCTCCCCGTGTGATCCCGACCCCGGTCCGGATCTCCCCGTCGAGCGTCACGCAGCGGACTCCGGGGATCCTGGCGCTCACGGCGGCGGCGGCCGCCGCGTCTTTCACGATAACCACCCTGTCGAGAATGAGCCGGAACAGCGGGGCGTATGCCGGATCGCACTTCGCAATGTCGGCCCCGAGACCCTCGATGCCGGGGATCGACGGGAGCCTGAGGGACGACCGTATATCCGGCATCCGGTCGAGGCAGACGAACGTCGCTTTCCCCTGTTCTTCCTTCTTCAGGAGAGCAATCCCGCGCTCCGCTTCCCCGTTGTTTTGGACAACAAGGAGTCCCGCATATTCCCCGATCGCTGCTTCGATGGCCGTCCGGTATCGCTCCTCTGCATGGACCGCGTCGGCCACGGTGATATTGCGCGAAGGCTTCCACGCGGGGGACGACGAAAGATAGCGGACCCCTTCCGCGAGGCCTTCCCGCGATTCCACAAGTCCTTTCAGGAAGTCGATCCGGGCCGATTTTCTCCCCAGGTCATTCTGCTGTTCCGCTTCCCGCGCACGGAGGCGGTCAATTTCTTCGGCGAGGTCCTTTCTGCGCGACTCGGCCTGGTAGTAGCCCATCTCCGCTTCCGTGAATTTCCTCCGGACCTGGCGGTCCCCCGCCGTAAGCTCGGCGATGACACCGTCCAGCCGCGCCATGTCCTGCTGATATGCCGCAATCTCTTCTTCCGCATGGGACGACCTTCCGTTCAGACTCTCCACCCGCCCCTTCCTCCGGTCCTGCTCCGTCTGCCGTTCCGCCGCGCTCTGCACGAGGCTGATCGTCCGGTCGTTGAGCGCCCGGAGGTCCGCCTTCGCCGCGTCAAGCCGCGACTCGCATTCCGTCAGCGCATTCTTCCGCTCACCGAGCTCTCCGGCGGTCGCGGCCTCACGCGCACGCAGGTCGCCGATCGCCCCCCCGAGGGAGATCTTCTCCTGCTCCATCCTTGCAAGGTTGAGGCGCAGGTCCGCCTGCTCGTTCTCCAGCCGCGCGGCATTCGCCCTGAGCGCCTTGATCCTCTCGGCCGCGACCGCGTTGCTCTCCTCCACCTGGTGCATCGCTTCCCGCTGCAGGCTGACATCGCGCTGCGCCTCCGCCAGGCGCTTCTCCGATTCGAGCATCCGGTTCCGCAGCGACTCCAGCCTTAATTCCTCCCCGGAAAGATCGGTATCGATACGGGAACTATCCTCGTTGAGAGAGCGGAGCCTCTCCTCAACCGGCGTGGATCGGCCGACGAGCTGCGCGTACTCCCGCTCCATCAGGTCGATCTCCAGAGTCCGGAGCCTCGTCCTCACCTCGTTGAACTGCTCCGCGCGCCTGGCCTGCCGTTCCAGCGTGGAGACCGCCTTTTGAACTTCGGAGACAATATCATTGACACGGACGAGGTCATCCTGCACGCTCTCAAGTTTCCGGTACGCCGCCTTCCTGCGGTGCTTGTACTTCGTAACACCCGCCGCTTCCTCGAACAGGCGCCGGCGTTCGTCGGTCTTGTCGCTCAGGATCGTCTCGATCATCTTCAGCTCGATCACGGAGTAGGCGTCCGCGCCCATCCCCGTGTCCATAAACAGGTCGAGTATGTCCTTCAGCCGGCATGGGACCTTGTTCAGCAGGTATTCGCTCTCCCCCGAGCGGTACACGCGCCTGCCGATCGTCACCTGCGTGTACTCCGACGGTAGTATCCCTTTCGTGTTTTCGATGACAAGAGACGCCTCCGCCATGCCGAGAGGCTTGCGCGTCTTCGTCCCGTTGAATATCACGTCCTCCATCTTGTCGCTCCGCAGCGCGCTGTACCTCTGCTCGCCGAGCACCCAGCGGATCGCATCCACGATGTTCGTCTTCCCGCACCCGTTCGGCCCCACGATCGCGGAGATGCCGCTGTCGAAAACAAGGTTTACCTTGTTGGCGAAGGATTTGAAGCCGACTATCTCGAGCTTTGAGAGATACATGCGTCCCCGCGGACCCTCCTGCTACTGCGTGTTGGCAATTGTGGAATACAGAAATGACACGTACATCGGCACCGACTGCGTGTAATCGTAATACACGTACGCGAGCGCGACGACCGCAGCGATCGACAGCAGTCCCGCACAGTACACTTTCAACGGGAGGACGTCCATGATGATGGACATCCCCTTGAGAAGGCGGAGGAGCACCCAGACGGACAGTACGCCGATGAAAACGAAGGCCGGAATGACATAGATGCTGCTGTCGAGCACACGGTACAAGATCATCCCCAGCGGGACCAGCACGAGCATCGGCGCCGTGGACCACATCGTCACCGTGAAGGCGTGGTAGGCGTAGAACCGCGCGCGGACAAACGCCCGGAGCAGCCGCACGATCAGCACGACGAGCAGCAGCAGCAGAAACACAAGGAGCGCAACCACGCCGATGAACCGCAGGGGGTTCCAGATCAGAGTGACCGCGGCCGTCTTTGCGGCGTCGCCCACGAGAAGGTACGAGAGGGAGGCGTCGAGGAGCATGCTGTCCCGGAACCTGAAGAGGATGCCGGACGCGGCTATCGCGACCGCCAGCGAGACGATGGCACCCATGAGCGTGCTGTGACCCGGGGCGACTATCCTCTGGTCGCGGACGTCCGCGAAGAAATTGTACGAGTTCAACACCGAACGGTTCAGGGATTCGCGGAACCGCCGGCTTGAATTATACACGTACGCGATCCCGACAAGCAACACAAACCCCGCCAGCACGAAAATGATCGGCGCCCCGTTCGAATGGTTTCCCGCCGGAAGTGCGACGAATTTCTCGCCGTGGAATATCGAGCGCACCGCCTCGAACGCCAGACGCTTCTCCCGGCCGGCGCTCACGAGTCCCTGCGTGTGCATCCAGGGATTTCCTGACCTGACGGTGAGCGAGGGCCTGTCTCCTTTCCAGTCGTTGAATGACCAGACGATCCCCCCGTCGCAATCGATAGACTTCAGCATGTCGAATCTCTGCAGGTAGAACCGGGCCTGGGCTTCCTGCGACAGCGGATCGCTGTACCCGTTCCGGTTCTCGGTCTGTACTTCGGTGCCGGTCTTCACGACCACCAGCGGCTGATGCCTGTGCGCCTCGCGCCAGATCTCGACTTCCGACCGGAACGTCTTCATATCCTGCGTGTTCATGCTCAACGCGGCAATATCCATCACCGAGGTGCAGGAATCCGCACCGGGGAGCACGGCGCAGTACAGGAGCCTGCTGTCGAGCGTGCGTGCGAGCCGGACAAGGCTCTGCATGAAGGGGCGGGCGGACGGATGGGCCGATTGAATCTCGTCGCCGAGTCCCCATGCCAGGACCGACGGGTGGTTCCGGTCCCTGAGGACCATCTCCCGCACCGTCGTTGCGACGAGATCCGCATAGGCGTCACTGCCGAGTATCGCCCCCGGGGCCTGGACAAGGGGGATCTCTTCCATCGCGAGGAGACCGTACCTGTCGCACAGATTGAGCATGTAGGGATGGGGAGGGTGCCCCATGAACCGGATGAGGTTCGCACCGAGCGTCTTAATAAGCGCGACGTCTTTCTCCCGCTCTTCATATGTCATCGCGCTCCCTCTCCCGGGGGCGTCCTCGTACCAGCAGACGCCTTTGATCTGGAGCCGCTTCCCGTTGAGCTGCAGGTGCTCACCCATGACGCCGATGCGCCGGATCCCCGCTGCGACGTCATATTCATCGACGACCTGCTGTTCTTTCGCGACAGCATGAGTCAGGAAGCACTTGACGAGGTAGAGATCCGGCGTCTCCGGGGTCCAGAGCCTCGGGTTCTGCATGACGATGCCGGTCGCCGCATCATCCCATTCATTCCCTCTCCTGATCAGGGGAACAGTCGGGCTCTTCGCAATCAGAGCGCCGGACATCTTGTCCACGAGTTCGAAAAAGAACCCGGTCGCGGCGACCTTCGCCCCCGGGGCCGCAGGAGCGGAGGAGACGCTGTCCAAACCGTCCGCAGTGATTGTGACAATGACCTTCGCGGTTTCGCCGCTCTCCGACGGATCAGATTTGACAACGGCGTCCCTGATATACAGCGAAGGGGTCCCCAGGAGGTAGACGTCACGTGTGATCCCTCCGTAGTTCCTCGTCCCCCAGGGGAACGGGCGGATGGGAAACGTCGTCCGCGCATCAAGCTCGTTGCTCACCGTGACACGGACAGTGTTGTCACGACCGATCTGGAGGAC
>DASVIU010000700.1:0-5318 GCA_036386275.1 Bacteroidota bacterium
GAGCGCTCCGGACATTGACGAAATACAGGAGATCCCCCTTCTCGAGCCTGAACACGCTCCGCCGGCCGAACCTGAACAGGTTCGAATCCGGGTCGAACCCCGTGACAGGAAGCCTCGATTCCACCCAGCGGTTCATCACCACCGCCTCGGCGCTCAGGAATCCTTCTCCGGGGGGGAGGTCCCGCCCTGCCGCACAGAGCGCACTCTCCCCTTCGAGCCAATCGGTTTTGGCCGTGACTCCCGGAACGGATTCCACGCCGATGTACCCCTTCCGCGGATACCGGGATTGCTGAGATCGCCGGCCGTTTACCCAGAGTTCGTGTATGTTTGCTCCTTCCGCTCCCGTAAAAGCGAGCGTCCCTTTCCACACACGGCGCCCGTCGAACTCCGTTTCCTTCCAATCGCGAATCAGCGTCCCCCCGCTCAGGACGGGTGTCTCCCCCTCCTCGGCAGCGTACGTGACAGTGTGCCCGGCTCTCCCTCCGTCTTCCGGGCGAAGGAGAAAAGTCCGATCCAGGATGTACAATCCGCCACGCAGGCGGACCGCGATATCCATATTCCCCCCCTCCGCTCCGGACCTGATGCTCCGTACAGCGTCACGGGCTCTTTCGAGAGTCCGGAAGGGATGTTCCCGCGTCCCACTGTCTCCGTCGCTTCCCGACGGAGATACGTACAGAATGACGTCGTTTCCTCCCGTCGCAGCGGAAACTCCCCGGGCAAGAAGAAGGACCATGACTGATGTGGCTGTCAGTCGGCGAAACAATCGAGTGCTCATTTTCGTACGCTCCCCGGTGTCCGGTCTCTGTCTGCGTCGTGGAAACTGCTGAAGGCGTATCCGCGCCTCCGCAGTTCTTCAATAAGACTGTCGAGTTTCCGCGCGAATTTATCCTCCCGGGCGGGGTCCGTCCCTATGTGCAGGAGGAGTATGTATCCGTTCAACCCGTGAGGGGTAGACTCTTCCACATCGAGGATTCTCCGGAATATCGCATCGCTCCCTCTGTAGGTTTCCCCCATAGCGGGGATTGTATAGTCCGCATTGGAAGAAGTGCCGGGGGTAAAGTTCGCCAACGTCAGTCCCGCCATTCGTGTCCACCCGGCAACGGTCTCATTGTACCACTCCAACGGCGGAAGAAAATACTTCGCGTCACGGGCGCTGATGCCGAATGCCTTCATCGCTTCGTAGTTGTGCCTGAGATCCGCAAAGAACTCTTCCTTCCCCACAAGGAGCGAGTCGCGCCGGTCCCAGGGGGCGTACAGGAGGTGCCTGTCGGAGTGCGCCCCGAGATAGTGGCCTCTCCCGCGGATTCTCCTTATGAGGGGTGCAAATGCCGGATTCCTGTAGAATTCCCCGGTGAAGAAGAACGACGCCCTGATCCCCCGGCGTGCCAGCACATCCAGTATCATTTCCCCTTCCCCCGCCAGTTCGTGCCCGGTGAATGTCATGTAGATCCGTTTCTCGAGCGAGTCAAACCTGACGACCCCCCCCCGGTCATATGTGATCCCCTTTCGCAGGGAATGCGTTCCGGCTTCCGCTTCAATCGAAGCGAGAGCAGCGACGAGCCCGGCTGTCCCGTCGAGCGTCGGCTCGTTCGTGGAATAATCCGCCCAGTCGTCGTGGTAGACTGCGCGTTCGGACTGAAAGCGACCGAAATGGTCCTCCGCCGAGAGATGGACACCACGGAGTGAACCGAATATTGCGCCCCGCACCGGGCCGTCGACGAGCCCCCCATCCACGGGATACGCGAACAGGTGACTGAAGGCCGAATGAGGATCGTGCGGTGTGACCCCCCCGCGGGGGAGCCCGATGACCATGCTTGTACCCCACGGGTTGCAGCCGAAAAGCCAGTCACGGAGGGCGGCCTCCATTGCCGCGAACGCGGAATCCCCCGTCTTATTCCGGTAGAGGAGTGACTGAAAGAGGGCCGCGGAGACATAGTTGTTGGAGCACCAGAGAAAAGGGGTCCCTACGAGAAACGGATTCTTCTCCCCCCGCCCTCGCAGGAGCGCGAGACCCTGCCTGTACCAGGAGAGGTAATCATCCGGCAGACCGCTCTTCGATCCAAGGAGAGAATGCCCGAGATTCACAAATGGATACCACTGGTAGTGGCGCGCCGTATCATTGACGATCCACGGAGTGACGGGTTCGCTCCGCCCGTAGGCGGCCGCTGATTCCAGGTATCTCCGTTCGCCGGTCGCTTCGTGGAGTGCCGCCGCTCCAAGCTCCATGTCATCGGCCCAGTTTTCCTCCTCGTAAAAATACGGAGCCCTCCGGGGCGCAGTCTGGCAGACCCCGGGGTGTGCCACCCCCAGTTCAAACGCTGCGCGGGCCTTCGCGAGCAGGAGCGTCGAGAAGGATGAGTCGATGCTCCTGAAACAGAGTGACCCGAATGCAAACGCAGATGCGAATTTCCCGGCAGTGGATGCGATCCCGGTGCTCCTGTTTGTGTACTCCGCACTCCCCTGCGGAGATCCCGTGCACAGATACACCGGCCTTTCACGCTCCCTGCCGTACGTGACGGTGTCCTCCGTCGGGAGTCTGAATCCGAGGTGGTCCCTGTCGTCCGCGACCTGGTTGAACATGACAGAGGGCGAAGGGTTCATTTTCACCAGCCAGTCGAGCCCCCACCGTGCCGCATCAAGGATGTCCGGGACGCCGTTGGGTCCCCGGTCTCCCGACCTGTTGAAGGAATCCCCGAAGACCGCGGGGTTGCGCCGGTACGCGTAGAGCATCTGGAATGTCGCGGTCGCGGATGTCGTGACATAGCGAAGGTAATCGGCAGCGTCGTGCCACCCCCCCACGACATCGACGAATTCCCCCTCCCGCTCCGGGTCGCCTGTGAGGTACCCGTCGTGCGTGTGACAGGAGTCGTGCAGAAACGGATTGTAGCCGCACTGCTGCTGGCGGATGTACCTGAGAAGGAAGTCGGACGCCCCCTCGTACACGTCGCTGTTGATCCGGAATACGGGAGACCTGGCATCTCCGGCGCGGAGGAAGACCCCCCCTTCCTTCTCAAAACCAGTGAAGTCAAGCCGGTATGTCTCCCGGAACGGTCCCCACGGGCCGCAGGGGCAGATTTCTCCCGACACCCAGACGATGCTGTCTGTGAGGGCGTCGCAGACAAAAAACCGGCGGGGTGCCTCCATGGCGGTCTCCGAGGCGAGGACCGCGCACTTGAGTGACCGGGGTGTGTATCCGAGCTGGTTGATCCTGATCCAGGTCTGGGCGGGAACAGGGGGGGGCTGGGCAAGAACGAAAAGCGGAATGAGCAGTTTCTCCCACATGCGTATCATTCCAGCACGGCCTCGAACATCGCGCGGACATTCGCAGGAGGGATATCGGCAAGTATGTTGTGGACCTGCTGGAACACGAACCCTCCGCCCGGTGAGAGGATCCGGATCTGTTCCCGGACGTGCCGGCGGACCGATTCCGGTGTCCCCTCCGAGAGAACGGTCTGGGTGTCGCAACCGCCTCCCCAGAATACTATCGCGTCACCGAAGTCCTTTTTCAGTCCCGCCGCATCCATCCCGCGACATGAGGTCTGAACTGGATTGATGATGTCCAGCCCCGCATCGATCAAATCGGGAAGGAGCTCCCGAACGCCACCGCAGCAATGGAGCATGACTTTGACGTCGGCAAGTTCCTTCGCCCTTTTCCAGAGGCGTTCATGCCGGCTCTTGAAGTACCTGCGGTACATCGCAGGAGATATCTGCGGACCGGTTTGCATCCCCAGGTCGTCGCCGAAGTTTACAACATCAATGAAGGGGCCGACCGCGGTCAGGAACTCTTCGAGGTTCCGCAGGTGCATCTCGACGAGGTTGTCGAGGAAGTCGTGCGTGGCGGTGGGATTCTCCGCCATGAGCAGGAAGAAATTGTCGTTCCGGTAAAGGAATTGCCCCATCTCGAGGAGATTGCCTCCGAAGAGACCGACGATTGCCCGGGTGGTGCTTTCGCGAAGACGCCTGGCCCCCTCCGCGAGTATCTCCTTCCTCTCCGGGCCGGAAGCCAGCGGGCCGGGAGGAGATGTCACCACTCCCCACATGCATTCCCGGAACGCCTCCCCGATCCTCCGGTGATCCGGTACCCCATCGGCGAAAGGATAGTATGTCTGTTCGAAATAGAGCGCCCCCGCCGGCATCTGTGCAACAACCCTGCCGCTCCCGGACCGAATGATCCAGCGCGTCCCTTCCCGCTCCGGCTTCACCCAGGCCGGGATCTGGCAGGGGGTTCCGTCGGGGAGCACCCAGTCGGCCCAGTCTTTTTCTCCGAGCGCGAACGCCCGGCCGAGCTCTGTGGTGTCGACGGAGAAGAGATCGAGAACGTCTTCGTCGACGATCGCAATCTGTTGTATCGGCTCATGCAGGCGGATGGGGCGGACGGGGAGTCCGAGAAACGACCTGAGCCTGGCATAGGCGATTGCCGCGATGCCTGAAGAATGGTGTCCGGCGAAATCGATCGGGACACGGTCCCCTTCCCGGTGTTCGAGCGCAGCCAGGACTCTTTCTCTGTGTGTCATTGTCACTCTGTCGCAGTGTGGGGGTGTTGCAGATTGTCCCCAATGTAGTGAACCATGCGGGGAAGATCAATTGCACGTGAATGTGGACGTGATGCCCGGTTGTGATTTTCCCGGCAATGTGCTTCATTGAATGGACGGCGCTCCCCTCACTACCCCTTACGAAAGCGATCGGATGCACAGGACAATTGTCACGACGGGCGTGTTTTTCACGTGTGCCTCCCTCTTCCTCTGTGCGGGAGCAATGGCCCGGAAATCCGGACCCCTCCTCCCCTCTGAAGCCCAGGTCCGCTGGGCTGACGCCGAAATCGGCGTCATCATCCACCTCGACATCAATGTGTTTGATCCTGAGACATTCGACTATGCCCGGCAAGAGACGCTTCCTCCCCTCACACTGTTCAATCCCTCGAAGCTGAGCACAGATCAATGGCTCGCCTCCGCCAGGAATGCCGGCGCGGCGTACGCGGTCCTCGTCGCAAAACACGGGACAGGGTTCTGTCTCTGGCCCACGCGCTCGCACGGCTACCACGTGGGGAAGACCCCCTGGCGGAATGGCGCGGGGGACGTCATCCGCGAATTCATCGCATCGTGCAGGAAATACGGGATCAGACCGGGGCTCTATTATAACACCAACCTCAATACGTACCTTGGAGCGGGACCGGAGGGGATCACCGGTGCCGGGAAGCGGGAAGCATACAACAGGACTGTCATCGACCAGCTTACGGAACTCTGGACGGGTTACGGGAGTTTGTCCGAGATATGGTTTGACGGCGGGGTCGTTGCGGATTCATGCGGGGGGATCGCAGA
>DASVIU010000701.1:2500-7022 GCA_036386275.1 Bacteroidota bacterium
CCCCCACGCTGAATATGGCCCAGGACGCAGACCCGATAATCGTATCCGGCGGTGTCCTTGATTTTTTCCGCGAGACTGAACGCGCCCCCCTCTTCCTCCCCCTCCGCCACAATGATGATCGCGCTGGACTTAACCTTCTTGTAATTCTCGAGGTACTCTCTCAACGCTCCGACATTTGTCGTCGTCTCGGGAATTGCAACGTATTCCGCACCGCTGGAGATACCGACGTCGAGCGCGATGAAGCCGGCGTCCCGCCCCATCACTTCGACGTAGAAGAGCCTGTCGTGGGATGCGGCCGTGTCCCGGATCTTGTCGATCGCTTCCATCGCCGTATTCACCGCGGTGTCGTAGCCGATCGTGAAGTCGGTGCCGAACAGGTCGTTGTCAATCGTCCCCGGCACACCGATTGCCGCCACACCGTGTTCCTCAATCAGATGGACGACCCCCTGGAACGTGCCATCGCCCCCGATCGCGATCAACCCCTCGATGCCTGCCTTCGTGAGATGCGCGGCTGCGCGCGCGCGTCCCTCGGCCGTGCGGAACTGTTCCGACCGGGCAGTGCGGAGAATCGTCCCTCCGCGCTGAATGATGTTCGAGACCGAGCGGGCGCCCAGATCGACGAAATTCCCCTCGATCATCCCTTCATAGCCGTGCTGGATGCCGACCACCTCGCAACCGTTATACAGGCCTGCACGCACGACCGCGCGCACGCAGGCGTTCATCCCCGGTGCGTCCCCGCCGCTCGTGTACACGCCGATTTTCTTCATTCACGTCAAAAGACTTAATGGAAGATGGAGGATTGAAAGTTGAAGACGGAGTCTACCTGAGATCGCCGAGAGACCACTGCTTCATCCGTTCGAGCAGAACCAGGTCCGTCAACTCGTAATGAATGGGAGTCACCGAAATGAAGTTTTCGCGGACGGCAATCTGATCGGTCTCCGGGTCCGTATCCCTGATCGCCATGCTCCCCGTCAGCCAGAAATACTCCCTCCCGGCAGGGTCGCGCCTGACATCGAACGTGTCTTCCCACGAAGAATTCCCCTGCCGGGTGACCCGCACTCCCGAGATCTTTTCCTCCGGGACGGCGGGAACGTTGACATTGAGGAGCGTCCCCTGCGGGAGTCCTTCCGCCACCACACGCTGCGCAAGCCGTGCCGCGAATTTCGCGGCATAGGAAAAATCCGCCTGGTCGTGCGTGGTCAGCGAGACCGCGATGGAGGGGATCCCGAGGACGGTCCCCTCCGTGGCAGCAGAGACAGTCCCGGAGTACAAGATATTTATCGCCGTGTTCGAGCCGTGGTTGATGCCGGAGATCAGGAGGTCGGGCTTCTCCTTCAAGAGGAACCGCACGCCGAGCTTGACCGCGTCGGCGGGGGTCCCGTCAACCGCGTACCCGAAGAATTCCCCGTTCTTCCTGAAGGGGATGGCACGCAGCGGGTAATTCATCGTGATCGCGTGCCCCACCGCGCTCTGCTGCCTGTCGGGCGCCACCACGGTCACGCTGGCGATCTTCTTCATTTCAAGCACGAGGGCGAGTATCCCGGGGGCATCGATGCCGTCGTCGTTGGAGATCAGGACATGAAAGGACATTCAGAGACTCAATCAATTCTTCCAGAGGAGAGGGCTAATAGCTTTCTTTCATTGTAGGAAACTGCTTCGATTTCACGTCGTTGATGTAGCGCCGGAATGCTTCACGCATCGTGTCCGCCATCTCCGAATACCGCCGGACAAACCGGGGCCTGAATTCCTCGGTCAGGCCGAGCATGTCGTGCACCACGAGAACCTGTCCGTCGCAATGGGGTCCGGCACCGATGCCGATCGTGGGGACTTTGATCGCCGCCGTCACTTTCCGCGCCAGCCCCGCGGGTATTTTCTCCAGAACCACGGAAAACACACCTGCATCCGAAAGTATCTTCGCATCGCGGAGGAGCTGCGCGGCCTCACGTTTGTCCTGCGCCCGCACCTCATACGTCCCGAACCGGTTGATCGCCTGGGGGGTGAGTCCGAGGTGCCCCATCACCGGGATGCCTATCTTCACAAGATGCCTGACGATCCCGGCGACATACTCCCCCCCCTCCAGCTTCACCGCTCCCACGCCGACCTCCTTCATGACCCGGCCGCAATTCCGCACTGCCTCTTCGATGCTGTTCTGGTACGACATGAAAGGCATATCCACGACAATCAGGGCGTTCTTCACGGCGCGTTTGACGGCCTTGGCGTGGTAAATCATATCGTCCACCGTGACGGGGAGCGTGGTCTCGTGACCCTGCACGACGTTGCCGACCGAATCCCCGACCAGGATGATGTCGATCCCGACCTGATCGAGGTACCTGGCGGTGAGAAAATCGTAGGCCGTGAGCATCGCGATCTTCTCTTTCGCCCGCTTCATCGTCATGACGGTTTTTGTCGTCACGACGCGCCCGGATGCCTTCTGTGCCGTGCTCATGTGTCCCTCATGCCGTTTGTGTGTGGATGCCCGCAGGCGCCGTGAATGCCACCGCCCACGCTTCTTCGAATCCCCTGCGGATGCAATCGCCGAGAAAATCCATGTCCACGGGTCCACCCGTGATCAACCGCAAATCGGCCGTCCTTTCCCGGAGGGTGGCGAGGATCCGGTCGCGCACCTCCGCAACGGGAGCGGCCAGGTAGTCTGCAAGGCGCAGGTGAGCGTCCCCGCAGAGGATCGACCCGTGCTGCAGGACCACGTCGCCCTCCGGTCCGCCGAACCGGCGCTGCGCGCTCCCGACGAGCTTCCGTCCACGCCATTCAATTTCATAGCGGGCGGAGCTTGCGAAGCAGGGAATGGAGGAGGAGGAGCGGTATTCCTTTGCAAAATCAGGCTGGGACTTTTGCAGCGCAACATCGACACCATAGAGGGCGAGACCGTGCACGAGCGCGGCGCTGATCTGGTTGTACACCTGGAGGATGCTCTTTCTTCCTGCCGGCATCACAACGCTGTAGGTGAGCTCTTCGGCATGGAGTATCGCGCGCCCCCCGGTCGGCCTCCGGACGATATCGATACCGTCCGCGGCGCAGCGCGGCGCGTCGAGCTCCTCCGCCGCCTGGTTGTACCCGACGGAGATCGCCCACGGCCGCCACCGGAAAAGGCGGAGCGAAGGAGTCCCCTCACCGGCTGCCAGGGCGCGGGCAAGCGATTCATCGAGGGCCATATTGAAGGCGCCTGTCCGCTCGCCCGAATCGATGAATGTCCAGAGTGTGGGGGGCATCGCTCAGTGCCTGGCGCGAGGGGCGGAAATGATCCCCCGTTTGCTCGTCCCGATGAATTCTATCACATTCTGTACCTCCCTGACGCCGGCAAGCGACGCATCCCCCCTGATTCGAGCCACCGCCTGCGAGACATTGAGCCCGGATCTGTAGATCACGGCATAGGCGCGGTCCAGCGCGTCGATGACCCCGGGAGCAAATCCCCGCCTTCTGAGCCCGATAGAATTGAGCCCTTCGAACACCAGGGGCTCGCCTCCCGCCAAGATGTAGGGAGGGACGTCCTTGTGGACACGCAGACCCCCGCCGATCATCGCATGCTGTCCGACGTTGACGAACTGGTGAACCGGCGTGACCCCGCCGATCGTCACCCAGGCTTCCACACGAACATGACCGGCGAGCATCGCCGCGTTCGCCATAATGACATGTTCGCCCAGAAGGCAGTCGTGGGCGATGTGCGAGAAGGCCATGCAGAAACAGTCGCTCCCGATCACCGTCCGCCCCCCCTCCCCCGTCCCCCGGTGGAGCACGGCGTACTCCCGGACTGTGGTCCTGTCACCGATCTCACAGGTCGACGGTTCATTGTTGTACTTGAGATCCTGGGGTGCGTGACCGACGACGGCGCCGTGATGAATACGGCAGTCCTTCCCGATCCGCGCGCCGAGAGCGATCAGCGCATTCCCGCCGACGGTGCTCCCGTCGCCGATCACCGCCCCTTCTTCGACGATCGTGAAGGGGCCTATAGAAACATTCGTGCCGAGGCTGGCCTTCGGGCTCACCGCGGCACGGGGATCAATGGATATGCTCATGAGAGGTTCAGTTCATTGTGGGGGTGGACCGGGGCAGGGGATTCGGTTGTCCGGCGTTCCCGCCCGCCGCCTCCTGTGGCCCCTCACTACGGGGAACGATGGACGCCAGGAGCTCGGCCTCGGCAACGAGCGTCCCGTCCACGAAGGCGAGCCCCTTCATCTGGCAGACCCTGCTTTTGCGGCTCACCATCGTCAGTTCAAAAACGAGCTGGTCCCCGGGAAGGACCGGCTTCCGAAATTTGGCGTTGTTGATCGCCATGAAGAACACGAGCTTGTCGCCGGGGTTCTCGATGCCGTTCAGGAGGAGGATTCCCCCGGTTTGCCCCATCCCTTCCAGAATGAGGACGCCGGGCATCACCGGCCGGCCGGGGAAGTGCCCCTCAAAGAACGGCTCGTTCGCCGTTACGTTCTTGACCCCGACGATCTTCTCGTCCATCTGGAACTCGATGATCTTGTCGATGAGCAGAAAGGGATAGCGGTGCGGCAGGATC
>DASVIU010000702.1:0-6096 GCA_036386275.1 Bacteroidota bacterium
CCTGGATGCTGTTCCTCCTTATATTCCTGGTCTCTGCGTTGTACTGGAGATTCCTCAGCAGGAGGGGCTCCTATGCCTGAGGAGTCCCCCCGATGAGACGCGGTGCACCTGCCTCATTTCTCCTGTACGTCCTGTTGCTCGTCTTTTCGGTCTGGTACGTCGTCCCGTTCTGCTGGGCGCTCGTGACCTCCGTGAAGCATCCGGGGATGGTGTTCGACGGCCGCTGGCTGCCGTACGCGCGCGCGCAGTCCGCGGTCCTCGACGGGCGGCAGCGGGAAATTCGCGTCGTCGAAGAGCGGGGGGACTCGCTCCGTGTGCGGATCGCGGAGACGGGTGAGCTGCGGAGCGTGCCGCGAAAGGACGTGGAGGCTTTCTCCCCCCGGTGGAAAAACTACGTCGAAGCATGGACCATCGTCCCGTTCGGGAGGTACTTTCTGAACAGCATGCTCGTCGGACTCTGCATCACGCTCGGCCAGCTTGTGGTTTGTTCGCTCGGGGGCTACGCGTTCGCCCGCCTTGAATTCCCGGGGAGGGACACGGTCTTCTACCTTTACCTGGCAACGCTGATGATCCCGGGCCCTGTCCTCACGGTCCCGGTCTATCTCCTTCTGAGGCAGTACCATCTCCTGAACACGTATCAGGGGGTCATACTCCCCGGGCTGTTTTCCGCGTACGGGACATTCCTCCTCAGGCAATTCTTTCTCACAATACCGAAAGATCTCGAGGACGCCGCGCGCATGGACGGCGCCGGGCCCTTCGGCGTGTACCTGCGCATCATACTCCCGCTCTCCGGTCCGGCGCTTGCAGCGCTGGCCACGTTCGTGTTCATAGGGTCATGGAACGATTTTTTCTGGCCGTCGATTGTTTTAACCGACCCGGACAGACTTACGCTCCCTGTCGGACTTGCCCACTTCAACGACATCTATGTATTTGAGTACGGGAGGCTCATGGCGGGAAGCATGATCACGATCGCCCCGGCGATACTCATGTATCTCGTGTTCCAGCGCTTCATCACTCGCGGGGTGGTGATGACGGGCCTGAAAGGATAGGCGGACGTTATGCCGCGGAACATGCTCCTGGCGTTCTGTGTCATTGCACTTCTCTGCGCGGGACTCTTCCTGTATCTCACAGCGGATGACGCATCGCGGTATATCGTCTTCTCCACGTGGGGGACGCCGTCCGAGATCGAGGGTTTCCGCACGCTTATCGGCCACTATAACGCCACAAGGCACCCCCTGCACCCGGTGAAGCTCTCGCACAGCGAGCAGTACCAGTACACCGAACGGCTTCTTGTCCAGTCTGCGGCGCTTGCTTCTCCGGATATCATTCACCTGGACAGGAAAGACATCCCTCTCTTTGTGCAGAAGGGGCTCCTTGAAGATATGACGCCGCTCGTGGAGGGTGATTCTTCATTCGACCCCGGTGTCTTCCTCCCGCGCCTTGCCTCCGGATGCAGTGTTGCCGGGCGCCGGTACGCCGTCCCTCACAATTTTTCGACCCTCGTCCTCTATTACAACCGGGATCACTTTGACGCCGCGGGGATTCACTACCCCGACAGCACGTGGACATGGGAAACGCTGCTCGACGCGGCCCGGAGGCTCACGGTGAAGGACCGGGACGGGAATATCGTCAGGTACGGCTGCCACATGCAGATAGCGTTCAGCGCGCTTCTCGAACAGAACGGCGGGCACGTGCTGAACGACGCGCTTGATACGTGCGTGATCGCTTCGACGGAATGTGCGGATGCGCTTCAGTTCGAGGCGGACCTCTCCGAAAAATACCGCGTGTCCTGGAGCATGCTCGCCCAGAACCTGCAGTGGGACGACATGTTCGAAGGAGGGCGGCTCTCCATGATCGTCAATGGCCGTTGGGCCGCCGTCCCGTACGAGCGGGAAATGGGGAAAGGGACGGTGGATATCGCCCCGCTCCCCCGCGGGAGATTCCGGAGGGGGGCTGCCGCCGTGCACGTGATGGCGATCTCCTCCGGCAGCGCGAAGAAGAGGGAGGCGTGGGAATTCATCAAGTTCCTCGTGAGCGATGAGGGGGAGCGGATAGTGAACCGGGAGGGGGCAACAATTCCAGCGACGCGCTCGATAGCCTGTTCCGATGCTTTTCTCCACCACCCCCTGACCCCGGGGATGCACAACCGGGTCTTCCTCGACGAGCTCCCCTCAAGCGTGGTGTGGCCGTTCGAGCAGGGGCCGTACCTGACAACGTTTACGCTGCAATCCCGGTTCGAGCTGGCAATGAGGCGTGTCCTCCTGCATCAGGTGACGCCGATGCAGTCACTCCGCGTCATGCAGGATGAGATCAACGGTGATATACAGGCACAGCGCAGGGTCCCGGAACGGAGGCCGTTTGCCGGAAGCGTCCTCTCCTGGGTTTGCGCGGCCCTGTGTGCATCCGTGTGCGTCTCCGCCTGGCGGCTTCTAAGGCGGAGCAGTGCGGCAAATTCGGGAGCGTGACCCTGAATATTGTTCCGGATCCGCCGGTCAGAATCGACCGTTCACTTTCGCGGGGCGGACCGGAAGGTGTAAGTTCCCGCTCCGACCTCGAAGACCGCGAACCCCTGTTCCTGCCGGACGAACGCGACCCCCTCTGCGGTCCGGGGGGCCTTCCCGCTCTCCGTGACATCCTCCGGCGTTTGCGCCGGCACGGATACCGTTGCAGTGGAGTTCACCGGGACAGTGATCCTCCACTCTAGCCCATCCTTCCCCTTTTTCCACTCGCTCACTATACGCCCGTAGGGAGAGTTGTGTGTCCCCCGTACGTGCGTGAGGTCTCCCACCGGAGTCGGGCGCATGAGTATGTGCTTGAATCCGGGCCTCGCGGGGTCCGGCCTGATGCCTGCAACATATTCATACAGCCAGATGACGAGGTCCCCCACGAGCATCACGTGATTGCCGGAGTTCATGGCGGGGTCCGCACTGTCACCGTTCCAGAGCTCCCACACCGTTGTCGCCCCTTTTGCCGCCATGTATCCCCAGCCCGGATACGTCGTATCTGTCGCGAAACCGTAGACGATATCCGGGCGGCCGTTGTCGGAAAGGACGCGGCTGAGCCATTGGCCCCCGACAAGGCCTGTGCCGATGTGCCCGTTTGTTTCACGGGTGATCTTGCGGACGAGATGAGCGAACACTTTGTTCCGTTCCCCCGCAGGGACCATGCCGAAGGCGAGGGGGAGAACACAGGAAGTCTGCGACCCGTTGTCGTAATACCCCCGCTCGCTGCTGAAGAACGAGGCATTGAGTCCGTTCAGCATGAGGGCCGCCAGGTCATCGAACCGCTTCTGGTCGGCACTCTTCCCCAGCATCGCCGCGTAGCGGGACATGAGCCGGAGATCGTGGTAGAAATACGACGTGGCCAGTATCCCCGGCGCGGTTTTGCGCATGGGATCGTTCGAATGGATGAGCTTCGGGTCTTCCGGCGGGACACACCAGTCGCCGTAGCTGTCTTTCGTGATGATCCCGTCCGCGACGAACGTGCACATATGGTCGATCCACTTCACCATGCTTGCGTAATGCCGCCCGATGATGTCCGGGTCCGCATACTGATCGAAGAGCGCGCCGGGGATGATCACCGTGCTGCTCGGCCAGGTGACGTTGTCGTTGTACAGCGGCCAGTAGGAGGGACACACATCGCTCACGCTCCCGTCCTCCCTCTGTGCATCCTCCATATCCTGGAGCCACTTGGCATAGAGCGCATTGATGCCGAACAGGTACGTCTCTCCCCGTGATTCCGCCGACCGGTCGCCGAGCCACCCCTGCCGCTCGTCGCGCTGCGGGCAATCGGTGGGCATGCTCCGGTAGTTCCCCCGCACCCCCCACACGATGTTGGTATATATGCGGTTGATCACGGGGTGCGAGCATGTGAATTCCCCCGCACTCTTTACGTCGTCATTCACAACCCTTCCCTCGAGCGTCTCCGGTCCCGGCCGTCCAGGGAACCCGGTCAGCTCGACGTAGCGGAATCCGTGGTAGGTGAACCGGGGCTCGTAGGTCTCGGCGCCTCCCCCTTTGAGCGTATAGACGTCCGTGACTTTCGCGCTCCGGATGTTGTCAAGGTACAATGTGCCGTCCGGCTTCAGCGTTTCTGCGTGCCGCAGTGAGACCCGGGTTCCCCTCGACCCGTTCACGTGGAGCCTGCACCAACCCACCATGTTCTGTCCCATATCGACGATGAACACGCCCGGCTTTAGTTCCGTGATCGAGACAGGTTTCAGCGTCCCTGTCACGCGGATCGGTTCGATCATCTGCGCCCGGATCGCCCCACCGGGCGAGGCAACAACCCTGGCTTTCTCCCAACCGCTGTCGTCGTATCCCGGAGAGGCCCAGCCGGGGAGCTCCATGCGGGCGTCGTATTCCTCCCCGTCATACTCGTTGTTCGTCCTGATCGGTCCCCCGGTCGTGAGTTTCCAGGATTCGTCGCTGGCCACGTCGCTGGAAGTCCCGTCCTCGAATTCGATGTGGAGCCGGAGGAGGAGTTTCGGGAAGCCGAACGATTGCGTGAATGTCGGCTCGCTCAGTCGCGGCGCGAAGAACCGTCCGTTCCCGAGCACCACCCCGACGACGTTTCGTCCCTGCCTGAGAGAGGAGGTGACGTCGTGCGTTACGTAATACACTCGCTTCGGGTACTGGCTGAGCGCGGGGGAGAGAACGTGATCCCCCGCCTTCTCTCCGTTGATGTAGAGTTCGGAAAGGCCCAGGCCGCATATGTATGCCGTCCCCCGCGCCACTTTTTTCCCTGCATCGAACTCTCTGCGGAGCCAGCGTGCGGGCAAACGCCGGTCTTCTGCTCCGTACATCTCACCCCAGGGTTGCATACCGGCGGGTCCGATGACTTTCGCACTCACCCATGCTCTGTCGTCAAACGTCGCGAGTTCCCATCCCGGGAATTCCCGGTCCGAGGTCTTCCATGAAGCGTCTGTCGTGAACCGGGCCCCTGTTCCGTCCGCGTACCGGAGCTCCAGCACGCCGATGAGCCCGGCCGGGTTTGGCCCTCCTCCGACGTTGCGGACCGATGCGGCAAACACGTTCACCCCGGCATGGAGGCGTTCCCTGACATCGATGTCCACGACCAGCCTCAGGTTGTCGCTCCGGCTCACTTCCGTGCCGTTGACATAGAGCGTGCACTCGTTGTCTCCCGTGATATGGAACCGGGCGGTCGTGATCGCGGGTGCCGGGGGGAGTGTCGCCGTGTGCCGGAAAAATCGTATCCCGACCGGTGCGGCCTTCTCGGGGAGCCCTTCGGGATACCATATCCAGCTCGTGCCGGTGAGGTGATATGCGGTGTCGATTCCGTCAAGGCCGATCCACTTCCCCTTCCAGTCGCGTTCTGAAAGAAGTCCCATCGACCACCTTCCGGGAGTGCTCCATGCTGTGGGTTTTCCTTTGATGTCCCACACGCGCACTTTCCAGTAATACCCTTTTCCGGATTCGAGTGGGCTCCCTCCGTAGGGGATGTTCACCGAAATGTCCGATTCCACTTTTCCGGTGTTCCAGAGATCTCCCCGGTCACCGGCCAGTAACTCCGGCCGGCTGGCAACGATGATCTCGTATCCGGTCTGTCCTTCCCCGCGGGCGTCCGATTCCATCTGCCAGCTGAGTCTCGGCGTGGGGGCGTCGATACCGGCGGGGTTGGAAAGTCCTTCGCAGGAAAGCTGCGTGATTCTCATGTGATCTCCTTTTGCCGAAACCTGGGTTCCTCCGATGCGTGCCGGGGAATATGCAGAGAAGAAAACGATCAGGAGGAGAAGCAGTGCGTTCCTGGACATGGCAGTTCCTTTCTCTGAGGGACCATGACGTTCCATTGCAGTGAGAGTTGTTTTGCCGGGATCGAAGAACAGAGTGGAGGGATCATGATATGCTCCGGGCCTAATTTAGTGAATTCCAGATATCAAATCCCGTGGTCCGCTATGGAAAATGATTGTTCCGCCTGTGAGACGGGAGGGAGTTGATTCTTCGGGGGGTCAGCCCTATTTTGCCTCCGGATCTCTTGACAAGGGCCTTTTCAGGAACCGTCTGAAGGGGCCCTCTTCCACTTCCCGGAGGTATGAAAATGAAACAGCACTTACGGTGTGTCCCTCTTTGCACAGGT
>DASVIU010000703.1:0-4124 GCA_036386275.1 Bacteroidota bacterium
GAAGGCCATGACCGGCGGGATCGGAATCACCGGACGCATCAGGAGCTTCATGCAGAAGGCGTGGCACTCTCAGACAGTGGAGAACACGGCCTGGGTCGGGGCGGCTTCCGCCATGAGCGCGCTCCTCGGGGCTGTGTCATCGGGACTGTACGCAAGGACGCTGGGTGTCAATGAATACGGGGTCCTGACGCTCATCATCTCCATTGTCACGATGATGATTGCCCTCTCAGATCTCGGGATCGGGGGATCGATTGTAAGGTTCGGGTCAGAAATGATTGCCCGGGGGGATGAGAACGGTCTCCGGTCGGTCCTGAGCGTCGCTCTCAAGGCAAAACTTGTCCTGTCGGTGATTGTGCTGGCCGGAGCCGTCATATTTCTCAACCCGATCGTGGGCATGGTCTTCACACATGTCGACAGCAGTATCACCTCGTACTTCCTCCTATCGCTTGTCGCGGTCGCCTTCGGCATGCTCGCCGGATTTTTTCCACCGATTTTCCAATCGTACAGGCAGTTCCGCACTCTCGCCGCGGTGTCGACATCCCAGCCTTTCATGAAGGTGGTGTTCCTTGTCGTGTTTGTGTACGGATTCACCTCCAGCTCACTCAGGGTGGAGAACGCACTGTGGATCGAGATCGCGGCCGGAGGGGGATTGCTTGTGCTCAGCTACCTGTGCGCGCCCCGGAACGTGATTTCCTTCAGGAAAGCTGATACTCTGCTCAGACGAAAGATGCTCTCCTTCAACAAATGGCTCTCTCTGTACTATGTCCTCAACCTGGTCGGGGGACGAATGGACCTCTTCTTCGTGGGAGGGCTTGCCGACGCCCGCGCACTGGGAATGTACGGCGCAGCATCGAAGATCGCCTCCATCGTGGTCATCGTGACGAACTCCTATCTGACGGTTCTCCTCCCCGAACTGTCCTCGGCAATTACTCCCGAGATGATACGGAAGAAACAGCGGCATTCGATCCTGATCGTCAGCCTGTTCGGTCTCGGGATACTTCTCCTTGCAGCAACGGCAGATCTCGTCGTCGCAATCGTCTTCGGCCCGAAATTCGTGGGTACGGGAACCATGATCCGGGTGATGTGCATCGGATTGCTCTGTGTCGTCGCCGCCTACCCCCTGAATGCGACCCTGTTCGCGTGGGGCCGCTCCGAGGTCTTCCCGATCATGTCAGGCGCAGGTATAGCCGCTCTGATTGCGGGGAACGCACTCTTCATCCCGCGGATGGGGGCACTGGGCGCAGCGCTGGCATTTTCGCTCAGCGGTGTCGTTGGCATTTTGATGTCGAGTGTGATATATTTTCTCCACCTGAGAAGACGCGCGCATGAATCCACCGGGAACACCGTTTGAATGCGGCATCTGCGGCGGGACGGACGGAGAATTCCTTTTTTCCGCCCGGGATTTCAATTTCCAGACGACCGACGAGTCTTTTTCGGTTGTCCGTTGCACCGCGTGCGGAACCGCTCAAACGGTCCCCCGGCCTTCTGAAGACACGCTGGGCCGGTTCTATCCGCCTTCGTATTATCCGACCGGCGGATACGACCGGGCATACTACCGGAAAAGGATACAGCCGTCGCAACGGAACAAGCTCGATATTGTGCGCCGGTTCCGGCCGTCCGGCACACTCCTCGACGTGGGATGCGGCGCGGGGTTCTTCGTGCGGGAGGCTTCGGAACAGGGATACTCAGCAGAGGGGATTGAGTTCAGCCGGGAGGCGGTCGAATTCGGAATGAGGGAGGGGGGCGTCCGTCTCACGGAAGGGGATCTCCTTCACGCACAGTTCGCGGACCGCTCTTTTGATATCGTGACGCTCTGGCACGTTCTGGAACATCTTCCCCGGCCCGTCGAGACACTGAAGAAGATCCGGGCCATCCTGAAGCCGGGGGGGATACTGATACTCGCGGTACCGAATTTTAGCAGTGTCCAGGCCCGGTTGTTCCGGGGTCGATGGTACCATCTGGAAGTGCCACGTCACCTTTATCATTTTACGCCCGGTACGCTCCGGAGGCTCCTCGACGCCCGGGGCTTTGATGTGCTGGCGGAATATCACCAATCGCCGGAGCACAACTGGGCCGGGATCCTCGGGAGTCTCGTCCCCCTGGTATCGTCGACCGGATCCTACGCCGGGCGCCTTGCACGTCTGATTGCCGGCCGTCCGCTCGCCCGGGGAGCAGCCGCCATTGAAGCCGCGTCTCATCGGGGGGGCACATTCACACTGATTTCCGAATCACGACAGTAGCCAGACCATGAGCCGTGCTGTGGCACACCCGGATGTTTCCATAGTTTTGACGCAGTGGAATGTGCGCGAGATGCTGCGTGACTGCCTCCATTCCGTGCAGGAAAAGACAAAGGGGCTGACGTACGAGATTATCGTCGTCGATGACGGTTCAACCGATGGAAGCCCCGAGATGATCCGCAAGGAATTCCCCGACGTGATCCTGACAGTCAACCGGACGAACATCGGAGTGGCAAAATCCTACAACAAGGGGGTCGCGCTCGCAAGGGGAAAGTACGTCCAGATGCTGAATTCGGACATGGTGCTTGTAAACAACGCGATCAAGATCCTGCTCGATTTCCTTGAGAGCCATCCCGATGCCGGCGCATGTGCGGGAAAGCTCCGCAACCGGGATATGACGACACAGGTGTCGTTCGGGTCGTTCCCCGGCCTCCTTCAGGCGTTCTCGGAAGCCTTCGGCATGTCCCACCTCGTCCCGTTCGTGCACTGGCCGCAGATCGGGATCTGCCCCGCTGAGTCGATAACTGCTCCGATCGAGGCCGAATACCTCTCGGGGGCGGACATGCTGATCAGAAGGGAAGTGATCAGCACAATCGGATTTTTCGATGAACGCTACACGAGTTATTGCGAGGAAACGGATTTCTGCTACCGCATCAGACACGACACACGCTGGCGATTGTATTACGTCCCGGCCGCCGAGATCGTTCATTTCGGCGGGCAGTCCTTCAGCAAGGTGCCGGAGTACCGTCTCCGTCTGATGTATTCCGGATACAACAAGTTTCTCACAAAACATCACGGACGCCTCTATTCGCTGGCGACCCGGATGCTCTACGCGTTCCAGTTTGCGCGCCGATGGGCGGTGGCCCGGATCAGGTGCATGTTGTCGCCCGGCGACGACTGCCGGTCAATGATCACCGAGTCGGCGTGGCACGTGAAATACGCCCTCTTCCCGCAGGAAGGGCGAATCTAACAATACGTAAGGAGGGATTGCCGTCATGGCCGGCTCACTCATCAGACGCCACCCGCTCCGGTTTCACGAGGACGACCGTGGCGTCCGGTACAACGACATTTTTCCTGTCGAGGGAGGTGACGTCAACGCGACGATCGTTTATCCGGGGGCTCTGTCGGCGTGGCACCGGCACCAGTTCCAGGATGACTATCAGATCTGCGTGAAAGGCGCGCTCAAATTCGGATTCTGCGACGCACCGGCCCACGAGAAGGGGGCCGTGGAGCGGGTTTACTCTTCGGAACGGAGCGCGAAAGACGGCGCCCTGTTTATACCGCGCGGCATCTGGCACGGATATTACAATTTCACCAATGAAGCCGCCGTAGTCCTCTACTGGCTTACGAGCAAATACAACCCTGCCGACGAAGAGCGAATGACCGTCGAAGCCATGGGGTATGACTGGATGCGACGTGCAAAATAGGATACTTGTCACCGGTGGCAGCGGGCAGCTCGCAAGGGAGATGCTGAAGTTGGACAGAGACCTCCTGGCGCCGTCAAGAAAGGAAATGGATATCTCATCGTACGATTCGATCGAATCGTACTGCGCGTCACGGGGGGTGTCGATCGTCATCCATGCGGCGGCGGTCACCAACAAATTCAACGAGGACGCAGACGAGGGATACCTGCTTTCCAATATCATCGGGACGGCAAACGTCGCGCTCTGGTGCAGACGGCACAAGACCCGGCTGGTGTATGTCTCATCCGATTACGTGTACCCGGGGGAGAGGGGAGGGTACTCAGAGGAGTCGCCGCTCCTGCCCGTCAACCGGTATGCAGTATCGAAGCTCGGCGGGGAATGCTCTGTCCATTTGGTTGCAAAGAGTCTCATCGTGCGCACTTCATTTTACAGAGAACTCAACTTCGCGGAGGGGTGCACCGAC
>DASVIU010000704.1:0-2777 GCA_036386275.1 Bacteroidota bacterium
GCGACCAGCCGCGGGAAGACCGCCTGAGCCAGTACCTGGCCGTCAACAGGGAAATCCTGGGGGAGATCATCGACCTCGACTCGATCTCCTCCCTCCTGCGCCCCGAAGCGATTGATTCGGTCGAGCGGCAGGTGCAGCACAGCGCACCGGGATCGCGCGCCCGTTCTCCCGAGGAGCTGATGGAGATACTCCTGCGGATAGGCGACCTGACGGGAGAAGAGCTGCGTGAGCGGTGCGAAGGAGACCCCGCCGCAATGGTGGGGATGCTCGAGAGGGACGGAAGGATACTGAAGGTCGATTTTCACGACGGGCCGCGCTGGATCGCGACGGAGGAACGCGAACTCTACCGCTCGCTCGAATCCGGGGAGAGCGCAGCGTTCCTGATCGGGAGGTACGTCCAAAACCACGGCCCCCTGACGAGCAGCGAGATAGGGAATAGATTCGGCACCGGGACCGATCGGGCGGACCAGATCGCTCGCAAGCTCGCCGGATCGAAGGAAGTGGTCCGGGGGCATTTCAGACCGGGGGGGGAAGGGGCGAAGGAAGAGTGGTGCTACAAACCGGCACTCGAACGGATACACCGGCAGACGATAACGCTCCTCCGCCGCGAGATCACCCCCTCGACTCCCGCCGAGTTCGTGTCGTTCCTTTTCCGCTGGCAGGGGGTGCGGGGGGTCCCAGGTTCATCCCAGGGAACCGACCTGGCGGCGGCCCTCGGCCAACTGGAAGGACTCCCTCTCCCTGCGGAGGTGTGGGAGCGGGACGTCCTCCGCGCCCGCGTGGGGGAAATTTCTTCCGACAGTCTCACGCGATTTTCCTCTGCAGGAAGCGGCGCATGGGTGGGGAGCGGATCGGGGCGGATCCGGTTCATCGCCCGGGGGAACGGAGCGGTGTATCTTCCTGCCGGGCTCAGCCCGGCAGCGGACGAATCTGAAGTCCCGTTCAAGGAGCCGGGCCGTCGCATACTGGAATTCCTGCGGACTCACGGCGCCTCGTTCTTCAGCGACATCCGCGAGGGGACGAAGCTCTCGCTCGAGGGGATGAACAACGGCATTGCGGAGCTCTTCTGGAACGGGATCATCACCAACGATGTGTTCGCAGAAGTGACCGCGGTCAGGCGCCCCACGCGCGCCGATCACCCGGAGCGCTATGAACGGATCGAACTGGTCAACCCACTCCGTGCGCCGGGAAGGAGCCGCCTCATGCAGTCAGCCCGCAGGGCCCTCCGCCAGGTGCCGGGGTGGACGGGGAGATGGTCGCTGGTCCGCACGGGGGGACTGATGGGAGACGCAACAGGAGACACCGATCGCGCCCGCGCCCAGGCAGGGCTCCTGCTGGAGAGGTACGGCATCGTGGCCCGCGAGTTCCACAGACGCGAGGATCTCCTCCCCTGGGGGATGATCGCCCCGGAGCTGGCACGGATGGAGCTGAGGGGGGAAATCCGGCGCGGGTATTTTGTCGAGGGGCTCTCCGGGATGCAGTTTGCTCTTCCACGGGCTGTCGAGGAGCTCCGGAAAGTCCGCTCGGAGGGGCTTCGCGGCGGGGTCGTCCTTCTGAATGCCTGCGATCCGGCAAATCCCTACGGCCCGGGCGTTGATTTTTCTTCGGGGGAAGGAGGGACAACTCCGCTGCGCGTGACACGCTCCCCGTCAACCTATGTCGCATTCGACGGAGGATCCCCATTCCTCCTTTTTGAATCTTCCGGAGCCCGGATCCGCTCGATCGGCGCAGCGGGGAATGAGGCCGTGCGGAAGGGGCTCGATCTGTTCGTCGGACTTCTCAGGCTCCCGGGGACTCTCCGGCCGTTCAGAGAGATAGTTGTCGAATACTGCGACGACCTCCGCCCTGCGGAGAGTCCGCTCGGCCCGCAGTTGCGGGCGCTCGGGTTCGTGCGGGATTCCAACCAGACGATGCGCAGGGACGAGTACGCCTGAGAGACTTCCTTGACTTTGCCCCCCCCCATCGATACATTGATCCGGCATTCCGGACAAGAATGAGAAGAGACAGATGACGGCCTCATCACAATACATCGAACGGCTTCGCCACAACGTTTTGACCGAAGTGCTCACCGACGAGCAGTTCGCGGCGGTCAGCCCCGGACTCGCAGAACACCGGTTCGGGGCGGGGGAAATCATACTCGAAGACGAGGCCGAGGGGGACTCTCTTTATCTCATTGCCAGCGGACGTGTCAGGATCGCCAAACGGAACAGGCTCGGGCACGAGACGATTCTTGCACTCCTCCACCCGGGGGATTTCTTCGGAGAACTCGCGCTCATCGACGGAAGGCCGCGCGCCGCGCGCGTGACGGCAGTCGACGAATGCGTTGTGTGCTCCATACGGCGTGCGGCGTTCGAGAAGCTTCTGCATGAAAACAGTGCCCTGGCGTACAGGCTCCTCCAGGTGCTCAGCGTGCGCCTCCGGACGGTCGACAACCAGTTCATGGCCGAGCTGGAACGCCACGCCGGTGTGTCGGAGAAGGAGATCGGCCGCCTGAGACTGCTCATCGAGGCCGCCAAAGTTCTGAACTCGACGCTGGACCTGGACAAACTCCTCGGCGTCATACTGGAGACCGCCCTGGGGCTCGTGGACGGTGACAGGGGGACGGTCTACCTCCTTGACGAAGAAAAGAAAGAGCTCTGGTCGCGTGTGCTCAAGGGGGGGGAGAGGATAGAGATCAGGATGCCCACGGGGAGCGGCATCGCCGGTTACGTGGCAGCGACCGGTGACACGCTGAACATACCCGATGCCTACTTCGACACCCGGTTCAACCGCGACAT
>DASVIU010000705.1:0-2997 GCA_036386275.1 Bacteroidota bacterium
GACGCCGCAAGGACGTGCAGGGAACCGCCGGATTGAGTTTCACGTACGTTGATTTTGAGCTCCTTTTCCCGTACTTTTTATGTTGAATTCTTGCTTTTCCCGGTCCGGACCGAAGGAGTACCTTATTGATAAGCCGATACGGTTATGACGTCGTCGGAACCGTGCTCGTACTCTCAGTCATCGGCACGGTCCTCGCGTCTCTCTTTGTCGACGTCAAAATCGTCAGGTTCGGCATCATCGCAGTTCTGGTGCTTCTCCTCCTCTTCACGCTCTATTTCTTCCGGGATCCGGACAGAACTCCCCCCAAAGGAGACAACCTGGTTGTCGCTCCCGCCGACGGCGAAATAGTGGCGATCTCCCCGCTGCGGGAGGAAGAATACCTTAAAACGGACGCGATGCAGGTCAGTATTTTCATGTCCCCCTTGAACGTACACGTCAACCGGTTCCCCATCTCCGGGACCGTCGGTTTCTACCGGTACGTTCCGGGCGAATACCTCATGGCGTACGAGGAGAAATCCTCGCTCCGCAACGAGCGGACATTGATCGGAATCGAAAACAGGCATTGCCGAGTGCTTTTCAAGCAGGTTGCGGGCTTCATTGCGCGGCGGATCGTTGCGCACGTCAGCGTGGGTGATCACGCCGTGGCGGGTGAACGTTTCGGCATGATTAAGTTCGGTTCACGGGTCGACGTCATCGTTCCCCGCGACGCCGCGATCAGCGTGAAACTTGGCGAGAAGACTGTGGGAGGGGAGACGGTCCTTGCGGTAGTACCGTAGCGGTTCCCAGTGTGTCGCACAGACCGGTTATCGAATGAAAATAACCCGAGCCGTTGTTCCCAGCCTGTTCACAGTGCTGAACATGTTCTGCGGGTTCCTGTCGCTCATCCACTCGAGTCAGGGGGAATTCGCCAGCGCCTCCTGGTTCATCATCCTGGCGGCGGGATTCGACGCATTTGACGGTATCATGGCGCGGATCACGAAATCCTCCTCCGAATTCGGCGTTCAGATCGATTCCCTGTCGGATGTCGTGTCATTCGGAGCCGCTCCCGCCTTTCTCGCGTACCGGATGAGCCTCTTTTCCCTCGGGAGCATGGGAGTGCTTCTCAGTTCGCTCGTGATGATATTCGGCGGGCTGAGGCTTGCGCGGTTCAATGTCCAGTTGACCGGATTCGACAAGGATTATTTCTTCGGGCTCCCGATCCCGGCAAGCGCGATTACAGTAGCATCGTTCATGCTGAGTTTCACAACCCCCGACGGGACTCTTCACCCCGTGGCTGCGGCATTGCTCCCTTGGATGCTGGTGGCGATTTCTCTCCTGATGGTCAGCAAGGTCAGGTACGACACGCTCCCGCGCATTTCGCGCCGCGCGATCAAAAAGGAACCGTGGAAATTCATATTTGCGGTCCTCGCCGTGATCGTCGTCGTGGTCACCGGAGGGAGTGCGGTGTTTCCCCTCCTGCTCCTGTTCATCGCCCTCGGCCTGGTCCGCTGGCTCGTGACCGCCCTCCGGCGGTGGACGTCGGGAGAGGAGAAATACGAGGCGGAGCATTCCGTCGAACCGACAAGCATCGACACGTAGAAGGAAGGATCTGACCGTGTATATCGCAAGGATAAGGGTGACGCTCCGGCCTTCGATTCTCGACCCACAGGGGAAAGCCGTCCAGCACGCGATCGCTTCCCTCGGAGCGGGATCGGTGAGCGACGTGCGAATCGGGAAATACATCGAGGCGAAAATAGACGCACCGAGCGAGAACGAGGCCCGCCGCACTGCGGAAGAGGTCTGCAAGAAGCTTCTGGCGAATCCTGTGATGGAAGACTACAGCTTCGAGATTGCGGGGATCGAGTGAACGGACGGAAGATGAAATTCGGGGTCGTGGTGTTTCCCGGGTCGAACTGCGACCATGATGCATATTACGCCTGCAAGAAGATCATGGGGCAGGAGGCGGTGTTCCTGTGGCACAAAGAAGCCGACCTGAAAGGTGTGGACGCGGTAATCCTCCCGGGGGGGTTCGCCTACGGTGACTACCTCCGTTGCGGCGCAATCGCCCGGTTCTCCCCTGTCATGAAGGAAGTTGCCCGCTTCGCCGCGTCCGGAGGGACAGTGCTCGGAATATGCAACGGGTTCCAGGTCCTGCTGGAGGCCGGGCTCCTGCCGGGAGTGCTCCTGCGCAATTCCTCTCTTCGTTTTGTCTGCAAATATATCCGGCTGCGCGTCGAAAATGCCGCAACGCGTTTCACGAACCGTTGCGCCGAGGGGGAGGTCGTCGCCCTTCCCGTCGCACACGGGGAGGGAAACTACTTCACAGACGCCGGGACCCTGCAGCGGCTTGAGGACGAGGGGCGGATCGTCTTCAGGTATTGCGACGCATCCGGCGCGACGTCCCCGGAGGCGAACCCCAACGGTTCACTCGCCGGGATCGCCGGGATCATCAACGAGAAGGGGAACGTCCTCGGCATGATGCCCCACCCGGAGCGTGCGGTGGACCCTCTGCTTCACAACACCCACGGGCAAAAACTGTTCGCTTCCATTATCGGGAGCTTCCTCCCAGGTGAACCCGTCCTCGTCCCCGCCCGCGCGGGGCGCGATGCGGTCCCCCGCTGATGTCCCACCGGCTGACATTCGATACCACGCGCAGGTCCCTCGAGAGCGGCGCGACCTCCGTTGAGCGGGTCACGGGCGAGTTCCTTGACGCGGTCGCAGCGGGAAAGCGTTTGAACGCCTTCCTGAGCGTATTCCAGGATCAGGCGATGGAACAGGCGCGGGCCGTGGACCGCAAGCTTGCGGCCGGGAAGGGGGGAGCGCTCGCAGGCATGGTCGTTGCGGTCAAGGACGTCCTGTGTATGACGGGTCAGAGGACGACCTGTGGTTCGAAGATGCTTGAGAATTTCGTTTCGGTGTACGACGCAACCGCGGTGTCCCGGCTCAGGGCTGCAGACGCTGTCCTGATCGGGAAGACCAACATGGACGAGTTCGCCATGGGATCCTCGACGGAGAATT
>DASVIU010000706.1:0-3114 GCA_036386275.1 Bacteroidota bacterium
CATCGACCGCGGCTGCGATTTCGGCGGCCGCGCCGGTTCCCTGCACGCGAACAGGAATGAGTATCAGTTCGATTCCCGGGAATCTCCTGCGGAAGACGTTCTTCATATCCTGCAGCACCGCTCCGGTCGGTGAGGTCACGACACCGATCCTGTGCGGTATTTCCGGGAGCACCCGCTTACGGTCCCTGTCGAAGAGCCCTTCCGCCTCGAGCTTTCGCTTCAACTCTTCGAATGCCGCCTGGAGTTCGCCGGCGCCGAGCGGCCTGATCGACTGCACATCGAGCTGGTAGCTCCCCCGCACTTCGTAGACAGTGATGCGCCCGCCGGCGATCACTTTCATTCCGTCTTCCGGGACAAAGGAGAGTCCGGAAGCCCGGGACCTCCACATGACGCACGGGAGCTGCGCTCCTTCGTCTTTCAGCGTGAAGTAAAGATGACCGGAGGAATGGTGCTTGAAATTTGATATCTCTCCCTGGACGGCGATGGCGGGAAACCCGGATTCCAGGATCTGCTTGATCTTCCTGGTCAGGTCCGAAACGGTGAGAGGCGGTCGGGCGTTCGGCATGTGCTGAATATACTACAATTCAGCCATAAGGGCACTTTTGCCTTCCAGAAAAGTTCTGCCTATATTCTTCGAAATCTGACAGGGAGACATGAAGCTTGATCTGCTGGCCATAGGAGCGCACCCCGACGACGTCGAACTCACGTGCGGGGGCACGATCATCAAACTGGTGAAACAGGGGCGCAGTGTGGGGATCCTCGACCTGACCGGAGGGGAGCTTGGGACGCGGGGAGACCGGAAGACCCGGGCGCAGGAGGCTACAAACGCGGCGGGCGTCATGGGCGTGGCACTCCGCGAAAACCTGAAGCTTCCCGATGGAAACATCGAATCACACTTGGACAACCGCCTCAGGCTCGTCCGTGCGATCAGGACCTGGCAGCCGGACGTCCTCCTCTTCCCCTATCCTGTCGACAGGCACCCGGACCATGAGCGGGCGCATCTGCTTTGCAGAGAGGCCTGGTTTTCGGCGGGACTCCAGAAGGTCAGGACGTCGGTCAAAGGGAGATCCCAGGCCCCATTCCGCCCCCGGGCATACTACCATTACATGCAGTGGTATGAGTTTGTCCCTTCCTTCATCGTTGATATCTCCGCAGAATTCGAACAGCGCATGGAGACGATGCGGGCGTACCGCTCGCAGTTCTTTGACCCCGCGAGCAGGGAGCGGGACACCGTCCTCTCGACGCCTCAATTTCTCGAGATGGTCAGGACGAGACTCGAATACTACGGGGACAGGATCGGAAAGAAATACGGTGAACCGTTCTTCTCCCCTGCGTCGCTTGAGGTGAGGGACCTGCTCACACTCAACACCTGACCATGCCGAATCTCCATCCGTTCCTCACCCACTTCCCGATCGCCCTCCTTTCCCTTTCGATCGTTTGTGAATGCGCCGCCCTGCTTCTGAACCGTGATGAATTCTCGAGGGTAGGGTGGTGGACGCAGCTTGCGGGGACGATCGGGCTCGCGGCGGCGGCGGGGACCGGGATGCAGGCCGGGCAATCGGTCGAGATCCCTCCGGCGGCGAAACCATACCTCGAAATGCACCAGGAGCTTGCGTTCGTCGCCGCGACGGCTTTTTCGATCCTCCTCTTCTGGCGCATTGCCTCGGGAACGAAACGTCCTCCGGGGCGCGACATGCTCTTCCTCCTCCTGTTTACGGGGGGAGTGCTGGCGATATGGGCGGGAGCATGGTACGGGGGAGAGATGGTCTACAGGTTCGGCGCCGGCGTGCAGTTCCCCCCGGTCCCCTGAAGGCTCACCCTTGAAACACAACACCCGGCGCGGGGCCGGGTGTGTGCAATGAGTACGGGATCCCCGCCTTACGGTTCCCCTGCGGCAGCGTCGGCGGCGCCCATCGCCGTAAGCGAAGCCTCCTGCCCCCTCCGGACGATCGTGACGAGGAATCCCACGATAACGATGATCACTCCCGACCAGACGAGGTTGATGAACGGCTTCACCGAGGCCTCTGCCATCAGGACGTCCCCCTGTGACGCCGTCTCACGCGCCGCGGCCTGAAGGTCCTTCACCCCGATCTCCACACGCGAATTCTCTTTGGCTTCACGGTCCGGGTGCATTCCGGCGATCGTGATCTCATAGGAATCGCCGATCCTGACCCCGTCATCCCGCTGTTCTCCGGCTTTGATGATCTTGGCCGGGGTGTAGGGCTCTTCCTTCCCGCTCCCCTCACGCACAAGCAGCCTGGCGCCGATACGGACTTCTTTCCCCTCGAGCATCGCCGCCTTCTGCATGACCGGGAAATCAAAATCGACGAACGTGATCCTGAGAGCCCCGATCATCTTCGTCTCGCCCCGTTTCAGCTCGACGTTCTGCACGCCCGCGGCGGAGTCATTCTTCTGCTCGAGGGACAGGGGTGCGAGGTAGAAGTCCTTCGTGTACAGGTTGGCAATGTCGGGGTTCCGCATGAGCCCGTCGTTATAGGCCGTATAATACATGATCGGAGCGACCGTGTACTTCTGTCCACCCCTTTCGACATCCACCTCGAAGGCGTACCGTTCCTTGTCGATCGGGCGGTAACCGGTGTACGTCAGCGTGTACCCCATGCTGTGCACCGGCTTCCCCTGGGTGAGAGCGATTGTTTCCTTCTGGTCATACTTCGACGACGCCGTGAACCCGAGGAACATGATCGCGAGTCCGATATGCGCCACGGACCCTCCTGCGAACTTCGGGTTCCCTCGCGCAATCTTAAGACCCACCTGGAGATTCGCGAAAAGCGAGAACGCCGCGCCGAAGACAAACATCGCGACAAGGGGATCCCGGACGTTGATGAATACAAGCACGAGCGTTGCGACCGCGGCGAGGAGCGCCGGCGTCCGAAGCGTCTTCCAGAAGTCGGTCCCGCTCGCCCTGTTCCACCAAAGGAGCTGCCCGACTCCGGCCAGCAGGCCGATCAGGATGCCCAGCGGGAGGATCGTGCTCACGTAATAGGAGGTGTCCACCGCGCTCTTTTTGCCGTGGAGTATCTCGGTAATGATCGGCGACGACGTCCCCGCAGTGATAAGGAGCGCTGAGGCCACGAGCGCCATCGAACCGATGAA
>DASVIU010000707.1:0-2800 GCA_036386275.1 Bacteroidota bacterium
ACACCCTGGAGCACGGTCTCAACGCTCAGTCCGAGCATACAGGGATGACCAATAGGGCAGGACGTCAGATTGCAGCCGAGGCAGTCCAGCACTTCGTTTCGGACGACGACGTGGTTGTCGCCATACGGACCCTGGAGCAGCGGATCAGTGGGCCCGTAGATGCCGAGGACAGGCGTACCGACGGCCGCTGCAATGTGCAAGGGTCCTGAATCGTTGCTCACGAGGATCGAGCATCTCTTGAGCAGCGCCCCGAGCTGTCGGAGGGTCGTGGCCGGGGGGATGAACGCCTCGCGGGTCATAGTCTTCCTGATCTCTTCGGCTTCCGGCAACTGCCCCGGTCCCCACGAGAGCACGATCCGGGCGTTGTATTCTGCCACCAGATGGTCTGCCAGCGCGGCAAACCGGTCGAGCCCCCAACGTTTTGTATACCATCCCCCCCCGCTGTTAATACAGACCACGAATGATCCGCGTGCGAATCCCGGAGGCAGAAATGAATCGACGTGGCGCGCATCATCATCGTCGAATGAAAAGTAGATACTGCGGTCCTGAATAGCAACGCCGAGAGCGCCAAGGGCATCGAGGTTGAACTCCGTGTTATGAACCCTGTTTCCCCGCGGTTCGGCGAGAATATTGTAGGCGTACGTCCTTCCCCGGAACCGGAATCCGACCCTCTGCTCGGCCCCGCTCAGCCGGGTGAGAAGCGCCGTGCGCGGATTTCCGAAAAGATCGATCACGACGTCGTACCCTCCGCGACGGACTGCCCGGATAAGTCCGAGCCCGCTCATCGACTTCCTGTCATACACGAGGACGTCGTCGACGAACGGGTTTCCCTTCAGGACGTCGACGCTCGGGCTTTCCGTCAGGTAGTGTATCTGTGCGAGGGGATACGCAAGCCTCAGGTTTTTCGTCACAATCGTCGAAAGGAGGACATCGCCGACGGCGCGCAGCTTGATGACGAGTATGCGGTGAACCGGCAGGCGGCCGGGAGAGTCGGTCATTGTCAGACGTTGTCGAGGAGCATGAAGTTGTGGTCGGCACGAGACAAAGCATGCCGGAGCCCCTTCGGGGCGGTCTTCCCCTCGAAGCGGCATTGAGCGTAGAGCGGACAGCCGCCACACCGGGGATTGGAGGAACGGCAGACTGCGCGACCGAAACGGATGAGATTCGTGTGGAACGAGTGACCCTTCCCCGGCGGGATGAGCGCTTTCATGGCGGCATATGTCCGTTCCGGGCTCTTGCTCCCGGGGGCAAGCCCCAGTCGCGTGCAGAGGCGGTGGACATGAGTGTCGACAGGAAACACGTCGCGTCCGAGAGAGAACAGGAGCACGCATGCGGCGGTCTTTGCACCGACACCGTTCAATCCGGTAAGCTCTTCTATGATCCGGTCATTAGACTTCTTCCGGAGCGGGCTCAGATCGTATTTTCCGTACCGGCGGTGGACAGCTGCGAGCGTCTCCCTGATCCGTGCGCTCTTCTGGTTCGCCATCCCTCCCTTCCGTATCGCCGACCGGATGGCGGCAGGCCTCGCGGCCGCCACGAGTTCCCACGAAGGATATCGCCGCCTGAGCTCGGCATACGCGCGGTGGCTGTTCTTGTCGTTAGTATTCTGTGAGAGGATGGTGGCCACGAGCATGTCGAGGGGCTCAGGGGGATGCATGCGCTTGTCCGGGACACCCAGGTGCAATTCCAGCAGCCGGGCAATACGGGCCGTTTTCTTTCTGAGCGCCGCCACCGGAACCCTCCGGGGTTTCCATTTAATTGAAAGGGACATCGAATTCTCCCGAGGGTGTCGACGACCCAAAGAATTCCGAGTGCAGACGGATAAGCGCATCCTCCAGTTCGCGCCTGTCCACGACAATCGTCATGTTCAGGCCGGAAGCCCCGTAGGCGATAAGGGATGTCTTCACTCCCGTCAATGCGCCAAAGACACGCCCCGGGAATTCCGTCCACTCTCTCAATCCACTGCCGACAATACAGAGACTTGCCTGCCCCGGGAGAACGGTGACCGGCCCGAATTCTTCGAGGCGCGGGATCACGGTGGCGCTCTCGTACGATCCGGCGATGGTGAACGCGATCCTGTATTCGGAGGTCGTGACGGACCTGACGTCCACCCCCGACCGGGAAAGGACGCTGAATACACCTTCCCAGAAGAGGTACTGATTCGTTCGCTTGCCCGGAGAGACGGAGACGACAGTCACGTCGGCGGAGAACGATATCGATTTCACCGCCGGTGCGGCTGCCGGTGCAGGGGCGGGCTGATCGATGAGTGTGCCCGTCCCTTCTTCCCTCCGGGAGTTGCGGATTTCTACCGGTATGTTCTTCTCAAGAAGTGGCAGCATGGTGTTCGGGTGGAGGACCTTTGCGCCGAAGTACGAGAGCTCAAATGCTTCATCGAATGACATGTGCCTGACCTTCCGTACTCCGGGGACCATCCGCGGGTCCGCTGTAAGAATCCCGTCCACGTCGGTCCAAATCTGTACCCGCTCTGCGTCCATGGCCGCGCCGATGATCGACGCACTGAAGTCGGAACTTTCCCGCCCCATGGTGGTGTACGCCCCCAACGCAGTAACCCCGATAAACCCTTGTGTGACAGGCACTTGTCGGCGCTCCAATAGCGGAACGACCACCCGCGCGAGGTTCGATGTCACTGCCTCCATGACCGGCAAGGCTTTCCCGAAGTTGGCATCCGTGAGCATGAAGTCCTTCGCGTCAACCCAGACTGCATCCACACCGCATTCCTGCAGACCCGCCGCGATGAGGCGCGAGGAAAATCGCTCACCGTAAGAGCAGATGGCATCCA
>DASVIU010000708.1:0-8579 GCA_036386275.1 Bacteroidota bacterium
ACAGGGACGGAACATACGTCGACGGAACCGTTGGAGGAGGAGGGCATGCCGAGAAGATCTGCGAGCATCTCGGTCCCCGGGGGCGTCTGATCGGGATGGATGCTGATGCCGATGCAATCGAAGCATCCCATATCCGGCTTGAACGGTTTGGTTCGCGGGTCACTCTCATCAGGGCAAATTTCCGGGACATCGTCTCTGAACTTGGAACCCGGGGCGTGCAACAGCTCGCGGGGATACTGCTGGACCTGGGAGTGTCATCACACCAGATCGATCAGGCGGAGCGGGGGTTCAGCTTCCGTGCGGACGGGAAATTCGACATGCGCATGGACACCCGGCGCCCCGTCAGCGCCCACGAAGTCATCAACGACTATTCTCAGGAACGGCTCGAGACGATACTCCGGGAGTATGGAGAAGAGCGTGCAGCCCGCCGCATTGTCCGCAGTCTCATTCGAGCCCGGCCTGTCGTCACGGCGGGGGAACTGAACGGGGTGATAGAGCGATGCGTTGGGCGGAGGTACCTGACCAAGTCGCTCGCACGCGTGTACCAGGCGATACGCATTGAAGTCAACGGAGAGCTTGAGAGCCTGCGCGAAGCACTCGTTTCGGTTCCGGACCTGCTCCACCCCGGGGGGCGCTGTGTCGTCATCGCCTACCACTCGCTGGAGGATAGAATCGTCAAGGAGTTCTTCCGGGAAGAGGCTGCCGACAGGATCCCATCGCACAACAAGTTCGTACCGGACCTGCCGCGGTCGCCGAGGCTGGAGATACTGACGAGAAAACCGGTCACGGCAACCGAACAGGAGATTGCACGCAACGGGCGAGCCCGGAGCGCAAAGCTCAGAGCGGCTGAACGCCGGTAGATGCAGTAACGGGCGGACCGGGGGGGAAGAGACTATGGTCAGGATAACGGGTAGGGTCGTCGAGGCGCCGCCGCCTGTGGAACGCGAACGCCGTTACGTATATGGCGGAAACGCCCCATCGGGTTGGACGGCCGGCGCGCTCCGGCCGAACAGGCGGGGAGTCCGCCGGAAGGTTTCAACGTTCAACATCATACTTCTGCTGTTCGGCATCGGGGGAGCCATTGTCTTCTACGTTAACAACATCCTCACTATCAATCGGCTCGCCTCGGAAGTCGGACAACTTGAAGCCGGGTACCAGAAGATCGAAGGGATCAACGGAGCACTGCGATCGGAGGTAAGCAACAGATCGTCCCTGGAGCATATCAGCACGGCGGCAAACGGTCAGCTGGGCCTCCGCGCATCCCAAACGCAACAGGTCTGGTTCACGATTGACCGGGACAAACTCAAAGAGCTGGGGATCGCATCGGGCGAATCGCAGTAGCAATCACGGCGGGTCATGATCAGGATCGGACGGACGGCACAGAGTACGGCAAAAGAGGCACCATCCTCCTCCATGAAGGAAGGGAATCGCCGCGTCCTTGCCGTGAAAGCCACGCTTCTCTTGTTCTTCGTGCTCGTTGCGCTCCGGCTCGTCCAGATTCAGGTGATCGACTCCGGAAAATACAGGGAATCGGCGCGCAGGCAGTACGAGAAGCCGCAGGAAATCCCCGCGCAACGGGGGACAATCTTTGACCGCTTGGGTCATCCCCTGGTGACCAATGCGCGGTTCATCTCATTTGGAGCGGACCCCGCGATGGTAGGGGACCGTAGCGGCGATGTTGCGGAACGTTTCGCCTCCGTGTTCAACCGGCCGCGAGGTTTTTACGTCGAGAGGTTTTCCGGCGCGTCGCGGCACTTCGTGTGGCTGGAGCGGGGAGTCAATCCTGCCACCGAGGGGCGGATCAACATTGCCGAGTTTCCGGGAGTCGTCACTATTCCCGCGCCCATGAGGCTGTATCCGTACGGCCGGGTTGCCGGTCAGCTTCTCGGTTTCACCGGGGTGGACAACGACGGGTTGAGCGGACTGGAGCTGGAGCTGGATTCGTTTCTCCGCGGAGAAAATGGCCGGCTGATACTCCAGCGGGACGGCCTGAACCGTCAGCGTCAGTCCGTCGATTATCCCCGGGTTGACCCCGTGGACGGTGACGCGGTCAATCTCACGATCGACGTCGAATATCAATCAATCGCGGAAGAAGAGCTGCGGAAAGGGATCGAACGGAACAAGGCGGAGAGCGGACTGGTGGCGATGATGGATCCTGCGACGGGCGAAGTTCTGGCCATGGCGAATTATCCGCAGATGAACCCGGCCGATCCATCAGGTACCGACCCGCTCACGGTGAGAAACAGAGTGGTCACCGATATGTTCGAGCCGGGATCGGTATTCAAGGTGGTGACAGCCTCGGCAGCGCTCGAGGGAAAAAAGGTCGACCTCGCACAGAAATTCAATGCGGAGCAGGGGTCCTACACTGTCCGTCTTCCGAACGGGAAAAAGCGGAACACCATTACCGACACACACAAGCACGGGATCATCTCGTTCCAGGAGGCGATGGAGGTCTCGAGCAACATCGTCATGGCGAAAGTGTCCGACATCATCGGAGCCGATGCGCTCTTCACGATGGCCCGGGCGTTCGGTTTCGGCACGGCGACGGGGATAGAGTTGCCGGGAGAGGTGCGGGGCGAGCTCAAGCATCCCACGCAGTGGTCAGGCACGACGCTCAATTCCATGGCCTACGGCTACGAAGTGGGTGTGACACCGCTGCAGATACTGTGTGCGTACGCCGCCGTGGCAAACCACGGGACCCTCATGAAGCCTTTCGTCGTCCGGAGTGTTGTCGCGCCGGACAACACGGTGGTCGCTGAACACCGACCCGAGCCCATACGCCGGGTGATCTCCCGAAACACCGCTGCCGCGCTCACGCAGATGTTCCGCGGAGTCGTCGAGAGAGGAACAGGCCTCACAGCCAGGCTCTCCGGTGTACCGGTTGCGGGGAAGACGGGGACCGCCAAGAGGGTTATCGACGGCAAATATTCCAGGAGCGACTACACGGCGTCGTTCGCGGGGTACTTCCCGGCGCAGGATCCGGCCGTGGTGTGCCTCGTGATGATCGAAAACCCGCGTGACCGGGGATATACCGGGGGGCTCGCCGCCGCGCCGGTGTTCAAGGCGATCGCGGAGAGGATCTATGCGACCTCGGGGCGGTTCAGGGCCCACCAGACGGACGTGCAAACGGACAACGTATTGCCGGCGGTCCCCGATGTCACGACGCTCACTCTCGAAGCGGCCAAGTCACTGCTGTCGGCCGGCGGATTCGAACCGAATGTGCGGGGGAGCGGGATGATCGTTGTGCGCCAGTCCCCTTCGCCGGGAACCAGGGCACCCAGGCGCACGCCGGTGGAATTGACGATGTCGGATGAACCGTCCCATGGAGGGGGCCCCGTCGCCATGCCTGACGTCCGGGGAGAACCAATCCGGCGGGCGCTCACACGTCTGGCGGTCCTGCGTCTTGATGTGGTGATCCAGGGATCCGGCGTCGTCGTCGCACAGGATCCGCAGCCCCGCGAACAGGTGAGGGGGGGAACGCGTGTCCTGATCCGTTGCGAACCGAGAAACCTGTCGCTCGTGACGGCAAATTGAATCCCTCACCGCACACAAACCCGGGCGTCGGGCGATGACTCTCAACGACCTGCTAGAGGGGGTCCGCGTCACGAAATTGTACTCGGCAATGTACGGAAAGATGGTGCTGACGCAGGATGTGTCCGTGCGGAACATACGGTATGACTCGCGCCGGGTTGAGCCCGGGGATCTGTTTGTCGCCCTGCGCGGGACGGTCCAGAACGGGCACCGGTTTATTGACGATGCGATCGAGGGCGGCGCCTCGGTTGTCGTTGTTGATGATGACAATGCGCGTCCCGATTCGTTCTTCATGCACACCGGGGTCCTGAAGGTGCTCGTGCCGGACGCGCGGGTGGCACTTGCCCGGCTCTCGGCCAACTTTTTCAGCCGGCCGGCGGACCGGTTGGAGCTTGTAGGAATCACGGGGACAAACGGGAAGACCACCACCAGTCACCTCATCAGGGCGATTCTGGAGGCTGATGGTAAGCCGACAGGTCTCATCGGAACCATCGACTACCGGATAGGGGACCGGCTGATGCCGGCAACACATACAACGCCGGAATCGCCCGAGCTCCATGCGCTCCTGGCGGAGATGGTGCGCTCGGGCTGCGTTGCGGCGGTGATGGAAGTCTCTTCGCACGCGCTCGCGATGTCCCGGGTGGAAGGCCTCGGGTTCCGGGCGGCCGTGTTCACAAATCTGACACAGGACCATCTGGATTTCCACGGATCGATGGAAGAATACTTCCGTGCAAAGAAAATTCTCTTCGACTCTCTCCGGGCCCGGGATGTTGCCGTCGTGAATGCCGACGATCCATACGGCATCCGGATGCTCGCGGAAACTCCTGCGAGGCGGATCACGTACGGATTCGGGACGGCATGCGATGTCCGTGCCTCGCGCGTCGAACTGGGAATTGACGGAAGCCGCTGCACGGTGATGCATGCCGGGGGAGAGATGGAAATCCGTTCGCCGCTTACCGGGCGATTCAACATTCAGAACATACTGGCATCGTGTGCCACCGGAATCGGGCTCGGCATTGGATCCTCCACCATCGCGGCGGGAATACGGAGCGTCGCGGCCGTGCGCGGGCGGTTCGAACGAGTTGTCTCCCCCGCGGGCTGGACGGCGATCATCGACTATGCACACACACCGGATGCGCTGGAGAACTGTCTCCGGACAATACGGGAGCTTGTGCCGCCGGAGGGAGGGCACCGGGTGATCACCGTGTTCGGTTGCGGAGGAAACAGGGACAGGGGGAAACGTCCGATCATGGGGCGCATCGCATCGGAGTGGAGCGACATTGCGATTGTGACTTCAGATAACCCGCGCGACGAAGATCCGGCCTCGATCATCGACGCAATCGTCGCGGGGATGATCAGGGGACGAGAAACGCACACGGACGTGAACCGGCGCACCGCGATCCGCAGTGCGCTCATGAAAGCCCGCAGCGGTGATGTCGTCCTCGTCGCGGGCAAAGGTCATGAGACGTACCAGGTTATTGGTGCGACACGTCATCATTTCGACGACCGTGAAGAGGTGGAAACATTCATCCGGGAGAACGGATGAAGCTTACCGCGAGAGATCTTGAAAAAATCCCGCACCGGGAGTTCCGAAATCGGGAGGCCCTCGCCCACAGCGCTGTGAAGGGCGTCTCCACGGATTCGCGGACAACGCAGCCAGGCGATCTCTTCATCGCTCTCCGGGGCGAATCGTTCGACGGGCACAGGTTCGTGGGTGCGGCCTTCGCGGCGGGGGCCGTTGCCGCCGTGGTGGAGGAGGGGTTTGACCCCGCGCACGTCGCCGGGAAACCCCTGATACTTGTCAGGAATACATCGCCTGCACTCGGTGCGCTCGCGCGCATCTACCGTGACAGGTTCCGAATTCCCTTCCTGGCGGTCGGGGGGAGCAACGGCAAAACAACGACGAAGGAGATGATCACGAAAGTCCTCGGTGAAAAATACAACGTCCTCAGCACCGAGGGAAATCTCAACAACCACATCGGCGTGCCGATGACGCTCTTCCGCCTCAACCGGAAACATGAGGTAGCGGTCATTGAAATCGGGACGAACCATCCCGGCGAGATCGCAGAGCTCTGCCGGACGCTGGCCCCGACCCACGGCGTCATCACAAACATCGGTCGCGAACATCTCGAGTTCTTCGGATCACTTGACGGGGTGGCAGAAGAAGAAGGGGAGCTCTTCAAGTCCCTCTCCTCACCTGCAGGAGGAACGGCAATCGTCGGCGCCGATGACCCGCGCATCAGCATGGCTGCACGGCCGGTGAAGCGGAAGCTGACATATGGTTTTCAGTCGCGGAGCGCCTCGGTGCGGGGACGCAGGGTAGTGCTTGACGGAGAAGGGCGCGCCTCTTTTGAATTCCGCTCGGCCGCCATGAAGCGGTGGCACGGTGTTCAGCTGGTGATCCCGGGGAAGCACAACGCGATGAACGCGCTCTCGGCCGCCGCCGCCGGTGTTGTCTTCCACGTCCCGCCGTCGCAAATCTCGAGCGCACTGGAATCGTGCCGCCCGGTCAGCAGAAGAATGGAAACTCTGTCCATCGGCGGTGTGACGATCCTGAACGACACGTACAACGCCAACCCCGACTCCGCCCGGGCGGCGCTCGAGACGCTGGCGTCCCTGAGTGTCCCCGGGAAGAAGATTGCCGTCCTTGCAGACATGTTGGAGCTGGGGATCCACGCGGACGAAGAACACGCCGAAGTGGGAAAAGAAGCGGCGGCGCTTCGCATCGACTACGTCCTGACGCACGGAGACCTTGCGAAACACATTCATGATGCGGCGGGGATCCCCGGGGCACTCCACTACGATCAGAAGAACATGCTCGCCGAGTATCTTGCGGAGCTCGTCACACCGGGTGACGCGGTTCTCGTCAAGGGTTCGCGCGGGATGTATATGGAAGACATTATCGCATTTCTGAAAGAGCGGCTGCGCCCGGCCCGGACGGCATGACCCGGGAAGATGATTAGCGAAATCCGATGCTTTACTACCTTATCGACCATATCGACCGTCTGTATCACATCCCCGGATCCGGGCTCATACGGTATATCACGTTTCGCGCGGCGGCGGCGGCAGTAACCGCCCTTGTCATTGCATTCTGGCTTGGACCGAGGATCATCCGGAGGTTGAAAGAACACCAGATCGGCGAGGCCGCGAAAATCGAAGCGCCGAAGACCCACCTCGCAAAAGCGGGGACGCCGACGATGGGCGGGTTGATCGTCCTGGCGTCGGTCATCGTCCCAACGGTCCTCTGGGCGAACCTGGGCAACTTCTATATTGTACTCATCCTGTTCGTCACGGCGACGCTCGGGGGGGTCGGATTTCTGGATGACTATTTGAAGGTGGTCAAGAAGAAGCCCAGGGGGCTGATCGGGCGGTACAAGATCGTCGGGCAGGTGTTCGTTGGCATCGTGGTGGGAGGCATCATCTACTTCTTTCCGCAATGGATCGATGCTGACCTGTGGAAATACAACACATCAACGACGGTGCCGTTCTTCAAGAGTCAGGAGATCGACTTCGGCCGTCTATACATACCGATGGTCATATTCATCATCGTGGCCACATCGAACGCGGTGAATCTGACCGACGGCCTCGACGGGCTCGCCATCGGCATCGTGGGGATCGTCGGTCTGACGCTGGCAGTGATAAGTTACATCTCGGGAAACGCCGTCCTGAGCGATTACCTGACAATACCGTTCCTGCGGGGGAACGGCGAACTGGCCGTCTTCTGCGCGGCCCTGGCAGGGGCCGCCCTGGGATTTCTCTGGTTCAATGCCTACCCCGCCCAAGTGTTCATGGGGGACACCGGATCACTCGCCCTCGGGGGCGCGATAGGAACCCTCTGTGTCCTTATCAAGAAAGAGCTTCTTCTCCCCACGCTGGGGGGAGTCTTTCTCGCGGAAACCGTTTCCGTCATACTCCAGCGGCTTTATTTCAAATACACGAAAAGAAAATACGGCCAGGGGCGACGCGTCTTCAGGATGGCCCCGCTCCACCATCATTTTGAAATGCTCGGATGGCCGGAACCAAAAATAGTCACGCGATTCTATATCGTTGCGATTCTGCTCATGATTCTGAGCCTTGCGACGTTCAAAGTGAGATGAACGGTGAGTGAATCACTCCCTGGCGGGCTCCGGTACAGCGTCCTTGGCGGCGCTCGCAGCGGTCTCGCGGTGGCGCAGCTTCTTGCCGCAAGGGGGGCGATGGTGTTTCTGAGCGACAGTGCGGCTCCGGAAAAAATGCGCTCCGCGGCCGCCGCGCTTGACACCATAGGCGTTGCGTACGAGTTCGGGGTCAACTCGCGCCGGGTGCTTGACGCAGAGACCGTCGTCGTGAGCCCCGGAGTCCCATCCGACGCCCCGCTCGTGAAAGAAGCGCTCGCGACGGGGATCGGCGTCGTGAGCGAACTCGAAGTCGCCAGCTGGTTCTGTCCGGCGCCGGTGGTGGCGATCACCGGCACCAATGGGAAAACCACCACCACGGTCCTCACCGGGAGGATGTTCAGCGATGCGAGGATGGCATCGGTGGTGGCGGGAAATATCGGCACGGCGTTCTCCGAAGTCGTCGGCAACCTGAGGGGCGATGCGGTAGCGGTACTGGAGGTGAGCAGTTTTCAGCTCGACTTCATCCGCTCTTTCAGGCCGAAGGTCGCGGCGATTCTGAACATCACGCCGGATCATCTTGACAGGTACGGACACAGTTTCGAGAACTACATCGCGGCCAAAGAACGGGTCTTTGCGAACCAGGGGACGGGTGATATGCTGATCTACAATGCCGATGACGACGTGACGGCCAAGGCCGTGAAGAGGGACGTCGCCCCCCCGGTGCAGCTCCTCCCCTTCAGCATCCGGCAGCCGCTCGGGGAGGGGGCATTCCTCTCCGGAGGAGTCCTGACGGTGGCCGCCGGGGGAAAAAGACACGAGATCGTCCGGGCCGATGCGATCAGCATCCGTGGAGAGCACAACCTGGCGAACGCCATGGCGGCGTCTCTTGCAGCGATCGTCATGGGAGTTCCCCCGGCGTCGGTCAGGGCGACACTCAAGAATTTCAAAGGG
>DASVIU010000709.1:0-3122 GCA_036386275.1 Bacteroidota bacterium
GAGCCGGAAAGGGTCATCCCTCGGGCTCAACTACAGGAACTACCTGACGTTCGAAGAGCCGGAGAGCCTGGAATTCTCCGGCAGCCTCGCGGGGTACTGGGGGCTCGAACGCCTCCCCGAGTATCAGAACATCGCCGTGACATTCAGCACGTTCTATTCATTCAACGCGGCGGTGAAGTATTCGCTTGTAACGCGGTCGCTCGGAGCGGTGGAGGAAGAGAACGGCATCCGCTGGGAGCTCGCCTCTCTGAACGACGAGGTGAACGGCGTGATCTACCCCCGCGTGTACGGGTCCCTCGCATTCGGGACTCTCCTTCCCATCGACCATTCCTCCCTCTGGCTCCGCGCCGCCGCCGGATATTCCCCCGGCAGCCGTGCCCAGCCGTTCGCGAATTTCTACTTCGGTGGCTTTGGCAACAACTGGGTCGACCACGGGGAGATACGCCGCTACCGCGAATACTATGCGTTTCCCGGGGCCGCGCTGAACTCCATCGGCGGCACGAACTTCGGCAAACTCCTTCTCGAGTGGGTACTCCCGCCGCTCCGCTTCAGGCGCTTCGGGGGCGAATCTGCCTATTGCACCTGGGCGCAGCTCATCCTCTTCTCCGGCGGGATCGCCACGAATATGGACGCCGCCGCGCTCGGACAGACGGTCGGCGACCTCGGAGCGCAGCTCGATTTCCGGCTCGTCTTCTTCTCGGCTCTCGAGTCGACACTCTCGTTCGGCTATGCGACCGCCGTGGAGAAGCGGGAGAAGATGACGCAGGAGTTCATGGTGTCGCTCAAAATACTCCGCTGAGATCGAACGATGCAATTCCTGCTCGGCCTCATCCCCGTCTGTGTCTTTCTTGCCGCGCTCTTCCTGTTTGACAGCTACAAGCTCGTCCCCCCCCGATCCCTTTTTTTCGCGCTCGCCGCCGGGTGCGGCGCCGCCTGCATTGCCTATCCGCTGAATGCCTTCCTGCTCGGCTCAAGCGGCATCGGGCTCACCGGCTTCACGCGCTACGTCGCTCCGTTCGTGGAGGAATCTCTCAAGGCGGCGTTTCTCGTCTATTTGATCGCGACCCGAAGGACCGGCTTCCTTGTGGATACCGCCATACAGGGGTTTGCGATCGGGGCCGGTTTTGCGCTTGTCGAAAACATCTCGTATGTCGCATCGCTCGGGTCACACAGCGCCATCCTCTGGCTCGTCCGCGGGTTCGGCACGGCGATGATGCACGGGGCGGCGACATCGATCGCGGGGATCGTCGCTAAGGTGATGTCCGACCGTGCCGGGGATGCGCGCGTGGGAACGCTCCTTCCCGGGATTCTGCTCGCCATTCTCATCCACTCGGCATTTAATCACTTCTTCATTCCGGCCGTCGCTTCCACAATGCTCATCGTGCTGCTCCTTCCCGTGCTGATGTCGATCGTCTTTGCGCGGAGCGAAGAGGCCACCCGGCGGTGGCTCGGCGTCGGGTTCGATACGGACCGTGAGCTTCTGGAGATGATCTCCAGCGGTCAGCTCGCCGAGACCCGCATCGGCCAGTATCTGCAAGCGCTCCAGTCCCGTTTTCCCGGAGAGGTCCTTGCAGACATGCTCTGCTTGCTCCGCCTGCGGCTTGAACTCGCAGTCCAGGCGAAAGGCCTCCTCCTCATGCGGGAGACGGGATTTGAGATACCCCCCGACCCTGAGGCCGGCGAGAAGTTCGCCGAACTCCACTACCTGCAGAAAACGATAGGCCCGACGGGGATGCTCGTGCTCCAGCCCTTCCTCCACACCCCCGAGGAACAGCTCCGCCAGATCCTCAGGGCCTGAGTCATTGCGAGCGTAGCGAAGCAATCTGATCTGTTGCTTTTCCCGCGCGACTTTTTGATCTTGTTCACGACGATCGGCAAATAACCTGTTCTCATCATCCGGGATTGCGCCATGTTCATGCGCATCGTACATCTGAGGCTTGACCCCAACCGTCTCCTCGAGCTCCGCCGGATGTACCCCGCGGTGATCATCGCCGAGCTCTCACACACCCCCGGGTGTCTGTACGCGGGGCTCCTGCAGAGCGTCGATCACCCCGACCTCGGCATCTCGCTGACCCTCTGGAATTCTGCGGCGGACGCCGAATCATACGAGAAGACCGGTGCATACCGCAGGCTCCTGGACCAGTCCAGGCCTTATCTGGCCGAATCCCCGGAATGGACCGTCCACATGAGCGACGACATGCAGCGCGAATATGCGCCGGTGGAGCAGGAGCCGCCCGTCTCCCGGTATGAATCATCCGGCAAGACCGACCCGTCGATATTCTCTGCACCGGGAAAGGGGAGACTCTATCTCCGGATCGTCTCACTCCATGTCCGGCGCGGCATGCTGGAGGAGTTCACATCGCTCTACAGGCAAGAGATCATCCCGGGTCTCCGGCGCATCCCGGGATACCGCTTCGCATTCCTGTCGGGAGGGAGCGACGACAGTCATGAGCTGATCTCCGTCACGATATGGAATTCAAAGTCTGATGCGGAGCAGTACGAAAAAAGCGGTGAGTTCGACGCATTGACCGAGCGTGTCAGCCATACGCTGGAGGACTCCACCCGCTGGAATACGGAGGAGCAGGGGGTGGAGCGTGCGGTGGGGAGTGATGACATGACTGTCTCGGGGTATGCGCTCATCGTCGGGCAGGTCTTTGATCCCGGCAGTTGATTTTCGAGGAGGATTGATGCAACGATTGTTGGTTCTTATGGTGATTGCCTTCTCGCTCGCACAGGCGGGCGATCCGCGGATCTCTGTTCCGTACACCCGATTCACACTCCCGAACGGGCTTGATGTGATACTCCACGAAGATCATACAGTTCCTTCGGTGACAGTGAACATCTGGTACCACGTCGGGTCGGCACGGGAGAAGCCGGGGCGCACCGGTTTCGCGCATCTCTTCGAACACATCATGTTCATGGGCTCGAAGGACGTCCCCGAAGGAAAGTTCGACCAGTGGCTCGAGGCGGCGGGGGGAGACAACAACGGTTCCACGACCACCGACCGGACCAACTACTACGAAAATGTCCCCAGCAATGCCCTGGAGCTCCCCCTCTTCCTCGAATCCGACCGGATGGGGTATCTCGTAGATGCCATGACCCCCGCGAAAGTGAACGCCCAG
>DASVIU010000710.1:0-3201 GCA_036386275.1 Bacteroidota bacterium
CGCTCGACACCCCGGCCCTGGAATACCACTCAACGCTCATGGGATACGGGGAAGACAATGCGAAGCAGATATTCGAGTTCGAAAATCCCGAAGAAGAGCACGTGGCGCTCCGGTTCGATCTGACGGCACCCCTTGCCCGTGTCGTTGCCCAGTACCCCGATCTACCCCTCCCTTTCCGGCGCTACCAGGTCGGCCCCGTCTGGCGAGCGGACAAACCGGACGCGGGACGGTTCCGTGAATTCACCCAGTTTGACCTTGATTCGGTGGGCACCTCCTCCTCGGCCGCCGACACGGAAATCCTCTGCGGGATGTACGACACGCTGCGTGAGCTTGGCATAGCCAGGTTCCTCGTCAGGTTCAGCGACAGGAATGTGCTGAACAGTCTCCTTGATTTCGCCGGGATCCCCCACTCCTCCTCCCATGCCGTGTTCCGGATACTGGACAAACTGGACAAGATCGGCCTTGAGGGGATTGCCGCCGAACTGACCGTGGGAAGGGTCGATGCCTCGGGGGACAAAATTCGCGGACTCGGGTTGGCGGGCGGCCAGATTGAGAAGATCAAGCAGTTCCTCGCGATACCCCACGGGACGCGGAAGGAGGTCCTCGAGTCTCTGAGCCGCCTCTTCCGGGATGTCCCTTCGGCGGCCGGGGCTCTGCATGGACTCGGCGCAATTTGCTCTTCGCTCGATGGGCTTGGCATTCCTGATGAATTTGTCGCTCTCGACCAGAGCATCGCGCGGGGGCTCGACTACTACACCGGACCAGTCTTCGAAGCCATGCTGTCCGACGCCCCGGAATTCGGTTCGGTGTTCGGGGGGGGGAGATACGACGGACTGGTGGCGCGTTTCCTGGGGCGGAACATACCAGCGGTCGGAGCCGCAATCGGCGTGGACCGGCTCCTGGCGGCAATGATGAAGCTCGGGCTCACAGGGACGTCACCCTCAACGGCACAGGTGCTTGTAACGGTGATGGAGCCCGCCCGGATCATCGAATATGAAAAGCTCACCCGTGAGTTGCGACAGGCCGGCATCAGGACTGAAATGTACCTGGGGGATGAAAAGGGGCTCACGAAACAGCTTTCCTACGCAAACCGGCAGCAGATCCCCCTGGCTGTCCTGATGGGGAGCGACGAGTTCGTCAAGAGGGAAGTGACTATCAAGAACCTCAAGCTCGGCGCACAGCTCCCTGACAAGAAGACGCAGAGAGAAGAATGGCTGAAGCTTTCCCGCACCGTCCAGGCCTCCGTTCCCCGGGAGGATTGTGTTGCGTACATCCGGAAAGCCCTCTCTGAACTCTAGGCGGTAATCAAAGGCGGTAGAAGTCGTCGCCGCTGCACTATGCTCCGAAAGGAAAACGGTATGCCTATCGTTTTAGATGGAAACTCTCTGACAATCGAAAAGCTGGTGCGCATTGCACGCAACGGGGAAAAAGTGGAACTCGACCCCCGGGCGATGGAACGGATCAAAGTATGCCGGGCAATGCTCGAAGACAAACTGAAGGCTCATGAGATCATGTACGGGACCAACACCGGCATCGGAGAGTTTTCCGAGGTGGTGCTGGACGACGAACAGGTGAAACAGTTCCAGCGCTTCCTGATCTACAACCACGCAGCCGGAATCGGTGATCCGATCGCGATTGAGTCCGTTCGTGCGTCGATTGCGGGGAGAATCAATGTCCATGCGCACGGCAACTCCGGTTGCCGTCCCGAAATCACCCTGACGCTTATCGATCTGCTGAATAAAGGTGTGACGCCGGTGGTGTGCCAGAAAGGTTCTGTCGGAGCGTCGGGCGATCTTGCTCCCATGTCCCAGGTGGCCCTGCTGATGATGGGGGAGGGAGAGGCCTTTTACGAGGGGAAAAGGATGCCTGCAAAGCAGGCCATGGATCTGGCGGGGATTCCCGTCCCCGGTTTACTTGCGCGCGACGGTCTGGCGACGATCAACGGGTCCAACGTCCTGACAGCGATGAGTGCGCTCCACCTGTACGATATCAACCGGTGGTTGAAACAAGCGGAGATTGCCGCGGCAATGACACTCGAGGCGCTTTTCGCAAATATGAAACCCTACGACGTCCGGGTGCACGAGCACCGCGGGTTTGCAGGGGCTATCAGGAGTTCAAAGGCGATCCTGAAGTGCATACAGGGGAGTGATCTGCTCACGGGGGGGATCAAGACGAAGGTGCAGGATGCCTATTCGATGCGCTCCTCACCGCAGGTCATCGGCGCAGCCCACGATGCGATCGCGTTTGCCCGGAAGCAAGTGGAAATAGAACTGAACGGTGTCGGTGACAACCCGATATTCCTGCCTGAATTCAAGCTCACGCTCACGGGGGCGAATTTCCAGGGAACCCCTGTCTCTCTCCCGATGGACATGGCGGGCGTCGCCGTCACCATGGTATGCGTCCTCTCGGAGCGGCGCCTCAACCGGCTCACCAACCCGGCCCTCAGCGTAGGACTGCCGGCTTTCCTGACGAAGGGGGCGGGGATGTTCTCGGGGCTCATGCTGAGCCAGTATACGGCGGATACACTGATTGTCGAGCAGCGAATACTTTCCATGCCCGCTTCCATTCAATCGATACCTGCCGCTGCGGACCAGGAGGACTTCGTCTCAATGGGGATGAACACAGTGATCAAAAACGGACAGATTCTTGATAACGCCTACGGGGTCCTCGGTATCGAGTTCATGGCCGCAGCCCAGGGGCTCGATTTCCGGGAGTTCCAGCCGGGCCGGGGTGTGTCGGTGGCCCGCAACGTCATTCGGAAATATGTCCGCCATCTCGATGAGGACCGCCCGCTCTACAACGACCACAACGCGATGAAGGCCCTCGTGAAGTCGTGCGAGATCCTGGAAGAGGTCGAGAAGGCGGTCGGTTCGCTGGAATAGAGCGGGCCGATTCAGAAGTGGTTTTTGTCATCCACAGAATGCTGCAGGCGCTTCGTCGCGGGTCATCCTGAATGTCCTCAGGTAGCGATCGTGTGAACACGCTTTTAGAATTTTCAGTAAGAGGGAGGGGACGCCATGAGCGAGAAAGTCGTCAAGACCGATGAAGAGTGGAAGAAACATCTTACGCCCGAGCAATTCGAAGTCGCGAGGAAGAAGGGGACGGAACGCGCTTTTTCGGGTGAATACTGGGACAATCATGAAAAAGGGGTCTACCGCTGCGCTTGCTGCGGGGCCGATCTTTTCGCGTCTGAGACGAAAT
>DASVIU010000711.1:0-3126 GCA_036386275.1 Bacteroidota bacterium
GCGTGCCGAAGCAATCCTGCCCGTGTCGACCAGATTGCTTCGTGGCGCCGGGGGCGCTACTCGCAATGACACACAAACTACAGGGCGTCTTTCACGCAGCGGAAGCCGACTGTCGAGTTCCGGTCGTAGCCGGGAGAGAGCATCAGGAGCATCTGGTGCTTGTCCACTGGCCATGGTCCTCCCTGCACGTACCACGCGCTCGACGTCGGATTGTAATAGCTCCCTCCCCTCATTGTCACGAAATAATAGCTCCCGTTGTCATAGACGTCGTTCGTCAACTGCCAGACATTCCCCACCATGTCCGCGACGCCATACGGACTTTTTCCGGAGGGATACGCGTCGACGGGGCTCGTGTGCCCCAGGCCGCAGTTGCACCGGGTGGAGTCGAAGATGTTTCCCCACGGGTACTTCCTCCCGTCCACCCCTTGCGCCGCCCGTTGCCACTCCATATCGCCCGGAAGGCGTTTCCCGGCCCACCGGGCATACGAGCGCGCGTCCTCAATGCTCACCCAGACCACGGGGTGGTTCAACAAATCCTTCGGAGGCGCACCGTTCACCCAGTGACGGAGGAAGTTCACGGTGTCTTTCGGGACGTAGTGTGTGGCGCGCATGAAATCACGGAACTGAAGATTTGTGACCGGGTACGTGTCGATGAAAAACTTCTCCATCATCACTTCCCGCAGCTTCGAATAGTTCGGGTACGGTATGACGGGATTGGGGACGTCCGTCGCAGCCATAACGTATGTGTATCGGCCGGCCGGGATTTCCGACATCCCCGCGGGGGCTTTCGCAACCCGGGAAGTCCGTTCCAGGATCGACACGAGGCGCGGCGTCCCTGGTTCGAGTTGGACGATCCGCTCATCGATCAGCTCTTGTCCATCAAAAAGCTGAACCACGACTTTTCCTTCGTACCGACCAAACGTGTGATAGAGTGAGATCGCGCGCGCTGATGCGGAGAACTCCGCGCTGCGCGTTCCGTATGAGGGGTCACCGGCGTTCACGACTATGCGGGTCCCCCTGGAGGCGCCGAGGAAAAGGGAATCCGCGCGGAGATCGACTTGGAGAATCTCCGGAAGCCATGCAACACAATCGACATTTGCCTCCCGCCGTGTCCCGAGCCACGCGCGGCTAAAGCCGTCCACGGTCGCGGATACATATGTCTTCCCCCGCACGGCAACCGTGTCAAGTTCGGCGTGATGCCAGAGACTCACGTAGTGCTTCCCCGGAGCAGCCGGACATTCGAAAAGGGGGCCGGTGAAACCTCCGGGACGGAGGCCGTACACTGTGTACACCGTCTTATCACGCGACGGCCATTTGTTGACCCAGACGCTGTCCACCGTCGTTGGCATGAGCGGAGTCCAGTCCTGGCTCAGGAACGACTCCGAATTCTCCCGGAGCGTCTTCATGACAAGCCCCAGGTAGCGGTACTCCTCGTCCATCCAGTGGGGCCGTCCGGTCCGCATCACGTTCAGCTCGGCCCCATAGCCGTTGAACAGGCAGACCGCGGCCTCACGGTGGAGGCGCCCTTCCTGTACCTGCATGACGCGGAATATCGCAAAATCGGGCTTGATTATCTTGTTCATGTTCAGCGGCGGCGGCATGTAGAGCGCATCGTGAACGCGACCGGCAACGATGCCGGGCATGTCTTTCGGCACCGCCATCCCCTCGCTGTAGAGGACGATCCCCGGCTTCACCCGGTCCGCGGCGGACTGGAATTCACGGCTTGATTCTCCCCAGGTGTCAAGAACGACCCCGTCCGCGTCCGTGCGACGCATCAGGTCCTCCATCCCCTTCAGGTGTTCCTCCCGGCGCGTGCTCTCATCCCACGGGTTGTAAGAAATGAAGTACTTCCCCCCGATCCGGTGCATGAGGCCCGCCTGCCGCTTCAATTCCGGGAGCCCCCCCGGCATGTCCCTGTACATATCGAACTGATTCCTCTGGTCGACACCCAGCCGGGGCCACGTTGGCCAGATCACGAAGACATCATAGTTGCCGAGAAGATTCGTCTTTCCCCCGATGAATTTATCAAACCCGTAGACTCCCTTGAACCTGTCGTAGTAGTTTACGTCCCAGGCGAAAAGAAGCGTCATAAGATATGAATGCCTGATCCAATTGAGATCGGCCCGGCGGAAGAGCGTATCGTCGAATGACGGGATGTCATAGAGCCAGCGGTCGTGAAACATGAGGCGTACACCCTCGTGCCAATCGCCTGCATGATCGTCGGCATATATCGCATACGAAACAGATGCTCCGGGCGGGAGGATCGTCCTGAACCGCCTCTCATCGGCGTTGAGAGAGCCGGTCCTGCGGGCTATCGCAACCAGGTTCCCGCCGGAAGAAGCATGGACGTCGCAGAAACCCAACTCCCAGGCATTGTCCGGCAGAACGACGCCGATCGGTCCGCACCCGGGCCTGAAGAGCGCGGACCGGCTCAACCGGTTCTGGTACGTCGCCGGTCCGGTCGCGGTGATGTATACCCGGTCCGCCCCTTCGCCGAGCGGGACAACGTTCGCGACCGTCAGAGTCTCGGCCGACGTGTTCCGCAGTGTGAGTGCCGTCTTCCAGCCGGGTGAAAAAAGCTCATCGGGCCTTACGGATCCCGCCAACTTCCGGCCGAAGGCGAAGACGATGGAATCCCCCTCCGCGCGTGCGGCCGAAGCGGCGGAGGAGCAAAGGGAGTCGTTCAGCAGAAATGTAAAGAGGGGGAGATCGGCGGAGAGAACATCCTGCCGGCCTGATTTCCCTTTGCCGGAATGAACGCGCAGGCCCTGTTCCGTCGTCAGCCCGAGGGATGAGAGAGTCTGGGCCGGGGCGGAGGAAACCAGTGCACCGGCCAGGATGAGCGTCGCAGAGAGATGGGGGAGGCTCTTCGTGTTCATACGTTGCCGCTGAGTGAAAAGAGCGTTAGTTGCCGGGGGCCCGGGAGACTTCCACGAGCATCTTGTTGATGATGCCGGCCCAAATGTATGTCCTGTGGTATCCGGCCCAGGCCTCATCCGGGCTGTAAAACTCCCAGAAGTTGTGGTCCTTCTTCAACTGTGCAATCATTCCGCGGGCGACCTTCCCTGTCAGTTCCCGCGCCTCCCTGACATACCCGTATTGCAGGAGGCCCCGGACTATCAGATA
>DASVIU010000712.1:0-3659 GCA_036386275.1 Bacteroidota bacterium
TTTCTCAAGAGAGATCTTCACCTCTTCCTTTTTCACCCCCGGAAGCTCCGCCACCACGACCACCTCTTCCTTGTTCTCGGAGACATCAAGGTGAGGAGCGAATGTGGCATCCTCCACCGCGGGAGATTCAAACGAAGTAGCGACGAGAGAATCGACATCCCGGCCGAAGCCGATCAATTCCCCGATCAATGGGTCAACCGACTGATATTTTTCGAACCTGGCCAACATAGACTTGCCTCCTTATTGATAGTTCAGATCCCAATGTTATTTTGTCACTTGGCAATGGTATCTGCAACGGGTGTGCCAGGGAGGTTGAAAAGAGTGTAATTCGTTGCTGTGTAAAGAATTACGGCGATACTGGGGCAAGGAAACCAGAGAATTGGCATGCCAATTCGTCAGGTTGGACGGCAACATTAGCAGAGCCGGGAGGAAGAAGAGTCAGAGAAGCTGAAAAAATGTCGGGAAGGAGCGCCGGCCGGGTGATCTGAGCCGGCGACGAGGTGGGATCTATGAGCCTCTGAAATACGGGTAAAACACGATTCTATGAAGAATGTGAAGCCAGCATCGGTGACGCACCTGAACGTGAATGTTCTTCCAGCCAGCGCTCCGCATCGATTGCAGCCATGCACCCCGTCCCCGCGGCGCTTACCGCCTGACGGTAGACGCTGTCCGCGACATCACCCGCGGCAAAGACACCGGGGATATTCGTCGCCGTCCCTTTTCCCTGCGTGATCAGGTAACCGACGGAATCCATTTCGAGCTGGCCGGCGAACAGGTCAGTGTTCGGTTTGTGTCCGATCCCCATAAAGACGCCGTCAACGGCAACCTCCGAGCAGGCCCCGGTCTTCAGGTTCTTTAGTCTGACGGCAGTGACTGCTCTTTTGCCGTCCTCCTCCTTCCCGAGGATTTCGTCAACAACGGAATCCCACACGAAAGCGATCTTTGGGTTCCCGAGGGCCTTTTCCTGCATGATCTTCGAGGCACGGAGAGCATCCCGTCTGTGGACGATCGTGACCTTCGATGCGAATTTCGTCAGAAACGTCGCCTCCTCAATCGCCGTGTCCCCCCCGCCGATCACCAGCACACGGAGTCCCTTGTAGAAGAACCCGTCGCAGGTCGCACATGCCGAAACACCGTACCCCATGTACCGTTTCTCCGAGGGGAGCCCGAGCAGTTTCGCGGAGGCTCCGGTCGCGACGATGACGGCGTCCGCGGTGTGTTCTTCCCCGTCCGTCCAGAGTCGGAACGGGCGGGCGCGGAAATCAACTTTCGTAATGCTCTTGTAGAGGGATGTTGCACCGAATCGAATGGCCTGGGTCCGGAACACGTCCATCAGTTCCGGTCCCATAATCCCCCCGGGGAAACCGGGATAGTTTTCGACTTCGGTCGTGATCGTGAGCTGCCCTCCCGGCTGTATCCCCTCGAACACGACGGGAGAGAGGTTCGCCCGCCCCGCGTAGAGAGCCGCCGTGAGCCCGGCAGGACCGGACCCGATGATGATAAGTCTCTTGTGCATTTTCAATTCCCTGCTTCACACATCTGGTGTAGAGTGAGATGACGGCGAGGAAGCGGCGGGGTCAGCCGTGCCGAGCACGATTTCGATGTTGCGGAGGAGCCCTTCTTGTTTCGCCCGCTTGACGGGGCTCCGCCTGAATTGCCTGCTGAACTCCGCCTGATCCATCCGCCGCCACTCCTCCAGCGGGGGGGCAACAAAACTTTCACGGGGGAGGAATGCCGGCTCTTCCGAGGGGGTCTCAAACTTCAGGTTCCACGGGCAGACATCCTGACAGGTATCGCATCCGTAAATCCACCCCTCGAATCGCTCCCCCACATCCTCCCTGACCGGCCCGCGGTGCTCGATCGTAAGGTAGGAAAGGCAGAGGTTCGAATCAACGACGTACGGTTCGACAATCGCCCCGGTCGGGCATGCCTCGATGCAGAGCGTGCACGTCCCGCACCTGTCCTCGGCAGCTCCGTCAGGCTCAAGTTCGAGCGTCGTGAGTATCTCTCCGAGAAAGACCCATGAACCCATCCCGCGCGTGATCACGTTTGTGTGCTTTCCGAGCCAGCCGACGCCGGCGCGAACGGCCCAGGCTTTGTCCATCACCGGTCCCGTGTCGACATAGACCTTTGCGTCGGTCCCGGGATTCACCGAGATGAGCCAGTCGCGGAATTCGATGAGTTTCGGTCCGAGGACGTCATGGTAGTCGTCCCCCCAAGCGTAGCGGGAGATTCTCCCGCTTCCTGCACCGCGAGTGTGCGGAGCGTCTGTGTAGTAGTTCACCGCAACGGCGATGACGGATTTGACTCCTGGAAGAACAAGCCGGGGGTCGGACCGCTTCGCAACGCTCCGCGCCATCCAGCCCATCGACGCCTGGTACCCCCTGTCGAGCCAGGCACGGAGCCGTGCTCCCTCTTCTTCCAGTATCCCGGCTGAGGCGATACCCACGCCGGTAAACCCGAGCTCGAGCGCCTTCGACTTCACCCGCGATGTCATCGGGTCCATTGCTGGTCGCTCCCCCGGACAGGCTGTTCGATGTACACGTCGTCCCCTTCCACCTTCACAGCATAAGTCCCGACTCTCCCGCTCCCGGAGAGAGCGATTCCCGTCTCCAGCGAATACGTCCACCCGTGCATGGGACACGCAACCGTAAGCCCCGAGAGGATGCCATGGTGCAGCTCGGCAAAATGCTGGTGCGAGCAGACGTTGCCGATAGCGTACAGTTTTCCACGGACGCGCCAAAGCGCAATCTCGTCATCCCCGACCTTCACACGGGCACTTTTTCCCTCCGCGATGTCGGAGAGACGTGCCACCCGCACGAATGCCGGTCCCTCGCTCATTCGAACAGCACCGGACTTCCCAGGACGATCCCCTTGTCCGTTCTCGTCAGGCGTGCCGCGGCAAGGGCAGGATCGTGTTCGAAGAACATAATCCAGCTTTCATCGACGGCCTGTGCGAGCAGGCGTCGTTTCTCTTCGAGTGTCACCAGGGGCCTCAGATCATATGCCATGATCCACGGAAGGGGGACGTGGGACGAGGTCGGGACGAGATCCGCGCAATAAAAAAGTGTGGTCCTGCCGTCGCTGACAACGGGGCATTGCAGCGCGGAGGTATGACCGTGCACGAGACGCACGGTGATCCCCGGGAGGACCTCGCCTTCCCCCTCGGTGAATTCCAACACCTCTCCCCTCCGGAGGGGAAGAAAATCGTCCGGGAAAAAACTCGCCCTGTCCCGCTCTGTTGGGACCTGCGCGGCGCGCCAGTGTTCGGCCTGGACATAATAGCGTGCATGGGGAAACGCGGGGACCGCTTCTCCGTTCAGAATCGTGGTCGCGCCGCCTGCATGGTCGAAATGAAGGTGAGTGAGTATCACATCGGTGACCCCTTCTGGGGTCACACCGAGCCGGGAGAGCGAAGTGACAATGTCCGAAGCGCCGTTCTCTATCCTGTATATGGACCTGAGCTTCTCGTTGAATTTCCCGCCGTTCCCCGTGTCGACAAGCACAGTGCGCCCACCCCCCTGAAGGAGGAGCGCACGTGCGGCCAGGGAGACGCGGTTCTTTTCGTCGGGGGGATTGGTTTTTTCCCAGAGGGGCTTCGGAACGACGCCGAACATTGCACCCCCGTCGAGCGCGAAGCGGCCTGTCTCTATCGGGTG
>DASVIU010000713.1:0-2392 GCA_036386275.1 Bacteroidota bacterium
GGTGGTAACGGAAACAGACCGCCGCCAGGGGGACCGGGGCCAGAAGCTCGAAATCCGGCGCCTCCCCGATATTCCGCGAGAACGATTGTGCAAACGCGAGGTGGCTCCTGATCAGTTCACGGAGTCCCTCGACGCCGAAACTGCGTATAACGAACCAGAGTTTCAGCGCCCGGAACCGCCGGCCGAGCTGAATTCCCCAGTCCCGGTAGTTCTTGACGCGTCCCTGTTCCGGGGTCTTCAGGTATTCCGGGAGTATTTCGAATGTCCGGACAAGCGACCCCGCGTCCCTGACAAAGTACGCGGAGCAATCGAAATTCGTGAACATCCACTTATGAGGGTTGAACACAAATGAATCGGCCAGTTCGATCCCGTCGATCATCCATCGTTTCTCCGGGAGGAGCAGGGCCGTCCCCCCATAGGCGGCATCGACATGAAGCCAGATGCCGTGCCTGCTGCATATCTCGCCTATGCGTTTCAAGGGATCGATCGCGGTCGAACCCGTGGTGCCGATCGTCGCCACGGCGCACAGAGGTTCGAACCCCTGTGAAAGGTCGCGGGCAATCTCACGCTCAAGCTCCTCCGGGACCATTGCAAACCGTTCATCGACGGGGAGCTTGCGAAGCGCTGCCGCGCCGAGCCCCGCGATTTTCACCGCGCGTTCAACCGAGGAATGCGTTTCCGTCGAAGCGTACACCGTGAACCGGCGTCCCCGGGGAAAGCCTTCCGCGTTCACGCGGAATTCCGTCCTCTGTTCTCGCGCGGTCAGCATCGCGCAAAGCGTTGCTGTGGATGCCGTATCCTGTAGTACACCGGTGAATGAAGGGGGGAGGCCGGTCATCTCTCCGAGCCACTGCATCATCCGTTCTTCAAGCTCGGTCGCCGCCGGCGAAGTCGCCCAGCTCATGCACTGGGCCCCCATCGTTGCGGTCAGCATCTCCGCAAGAATGGAGGGGGGACTGTTGTTCGCGGGGAAGTATGCGAAGAACGACGGATGCTGCCAGTGCGTCATTCCCGGGACGATCGTGTTCCTGAAGTCGGCGAATATCCTTCCGAACGGCTCTCCGTCCGGCGGGGGATGGAGAGGAAGCTGTCGGGTGATGTCACCGGGGGGGGCGGGCGACCTGACGGGGAAGTGCTCCACCTCCTCAAGATAGTCGGCCATCCAGTCGACAAGCTCATGGGCGTATGTCCGGAATTCCTGGTTCGTCATGATGGGGACGCCGGAATTTCCTGGCTCATCAGGCATGCTTCTTCTGCGTTCTGGCGAATTCCTTCAGCTTCGCTGCGACCTTCGCATGGACTTTCTCTGCGGGGAGGCCCGTCAGTATGGCGATCCCCTCGTCGATCGAACGTATTGCGTGGATGTGAAAGAGGTTCTTCCGCACGGCGTCGGTCACATCGTGTCTGAGCATCAGGTCGCCGACATTCTGGTGGGGGATAATCACCCCCTGCCTTCCGTTGAGCCCCCTGGTCTTGCAGCAGTCGAAGAACCCTTCGATCTTCAGATTGACCCCCCCGATCGGCTGGATGTGTCCGTGCTGATTCACCGAGCCCGTCACGGCGATCCCCTGGTCGATCGGAATTCCGGAAATGCTGGAGAGGATGGCATAGACCTCCGATGATGAGGCGCTGTCGCCGTCCACCCCTGAGTACGATTGTTCGAAGGCGAGACTGGCGCTCAGCTCGAGCGGGTGTTTCTGCGCGTATTTTCCCCGGAGATATCCCCCCAGTATGAGCACCCCCTTGTTGTGCGAGGGACCGCTCATAGAAGCCTCCCGCTCGATGTTGATGATCCCCGAGCGGCCCACCGAAGTCTTCGCGGTGATCCGGGCGGGCTTGCCGAATTCATGCTCCCCGGTCTGGTAAACGCTCAGTCCGTTCACCTGTCCTGTCACCTTTCCTTCGGTATCGATCATGATCGAACCGTCGTCGATCATCTCCTGTATCTTCTCCTCCACGAGCTTCACCCTCTCAATCCGCTCGTTGATCGCCTTGCGCACATGATCCGCTGTGACCCGGTCAGCCTTCTCCCTCCCCGCCCAGTAGTTCGCCTCGCGGAGGACGTCCGCGAGCATGCTGAACCGGGTCGACAGCTTGTTCTGGCGTCCTGCAAGCCGTACCCCGTACTCCACCACCTCGCAGAGGGCGGAGGTATCAAACGTGATCAGTTGCTCACGGTCGCACAGCGTCTTGATGAACGAGAGGTAGCTGCGGATCCCCTTGTCCTCGTTCTGCATCTCGGTGTCGAAGTCGGCCCTGATCTTGAAAATCTTCCTGAAATCCTCATCGTTTTCGTACAGGATCTGGTACATCGGAGAGTCGCCGATCATTATAACCTTGACATCGAGGTCGATCGCCTGGGGCTTGAGCCCGGAGCTGGAGCCGAGGAGGC
>DASVIU010000714.1:0-2156 GCA_036386275.1 Bacteroidota bacterium
ATAGCCCGGTGTTGCTCTTCGCTCTCCCTGAGCGCGGCCTCCGCCTGTTTTCTCTCGGTTATGTCGACGAGCGTCCCTATGATCGCAGGACGTCCGTTGTGCATCGTCCGCGTCCCCGCGAGCTCGAGTTCGATCTGTGCCCCGTCCTTCCTGAGGGCGCGGACTGTGTACCAGAGACGGGGCTCCTCCTCCGCCATGTGGCGCCGCAGGTATTCCTGCATCTGAACCCGTTCCTCCGGCACGACCGTGTCCGTCACCATCATTCCGCCGGTGAGCTCCCGGGCCTCGTACCCCGTGATCTCGCATATGCGCGGGTTCACGTACTGGAACGCGCCGTCCTGAATTATGTAGACCCCGGCGAATGAATTTTCAACCAGCCCGCGGAACGTGGCCTCGGTCTCGGCAAGCAGCGTCCGCGTCTGTTGATGCGAGGTGATGTCCCTGGAGAGTACGACGACATATCGTATTTCCCGCTTTGCGTCCCGGATGATGTGGCCGCGTGATTCGATATGCCTGACGCTTCCGTCCGGGAGGAGGAAACGGAATTCCGCCCGCTTCCCTTTTCCGGTCCGGACTGTCTGCTGGAACAGCTTCTGGATCTGGTTCCTGTCGTCCGGATGGATCTGGGCAAATGCGTTGGTTCCCCTCAGCGCATCCGGGTCACCCAGCACTTCGCGGTACGATGGACTGTTGTAAATCCTTTTCCCGTTCCGGTCGAGTATGACGATCAGTTCGCCGGATTGGTTGAGTATGAGATCGAGAAGCCGGTCGCTGCCGATGAGCGAAGAGATGAGTTCGATTGCGGAGTGAGGGGTGGCTCGCGCCTTGGCCGGCGCTGCGTCTCCGGCTGCAAGCCCTGTCGTTCTTTTCATTTCATTCTGCTCCGGCATCAATCCGTTCGCAAAAACGCGTGGTATATGTCCTATGATTTGCGAAATTGACGCAAAGACTTGGGTGAATCGGCGGCAGGTTACACGCCTATATAAAGTAGTAGGAACCAAGAACTAGTGCAATAGGATGTGACGCGTGTCACCGATGGGCCGGTAGGGAGTGTGCGGATTACGCTTTTCTAAGCAGGTAGACGAACAGGGGGGCTCCAATTGCGGCCGTGACGGCGCCGACAGGTATTTCGGTCGGGGCAAGGGCAATTCTGGCAATGAGGTCCGCCAGGACCATGAAAATGGCGCCGGTGAGGAACGAAGCGGGAAAGAGGAGTCTGTGGTCCGGTCCAAAGATCATGCGACATATGTGGGGAATGATAAGCCCGACGAAGCCAACCACCCCGCTCACAGAGACGACCATCCCTGTGATGAAGGAGGCCAGCAGATAGGCCCCTTTTTTCAGCGTGCTGACGTTTATCCCCAGTTGCATCGCAGTCTCTTCTCCCGTGGCGATAAGGTTGAAACCTTTGGCCTGCGTGTAGAGGGCGAGCGAGGCGATGATGATCGGGGGGCTGACCACCGCAATTGAAACGGGACTGGCGCCGCTCAGGTTCCCCATGAGCCACAGGAAGGCGCTCCGGAGCTCCTGATTGACTACTGCCACTACGAGCAGGACGAGGGCGTTGAAAAACGCACCGATCATCACCCCGGCCAGGAGCAACGTGTATGTATCGAGCTTCCCTCGCCGGTATGCGACGGAATAGACAATTCCCATGACGGCTGCGGAGCCCGCGAATGAAGCCAGAGGCACTGTGAATATCCCCGGGCCCGCGATGAGCGTCATCGCAAGGATCGCCCCGGCCGTTCCTCCGCTCGAAATTCCGAGTATGTAGGGCTCAGCAAGCGGATTCCGGAGGAGCGCCTGGAATACCAGTCCGGCAACGGAGAGCCCCGATCCCACGATGATCGCCAGGAGGAGGCGGGGGAGGCGGATCTCCAGTATGATCGTCCTTTCGGCGGCGGAGACGGAGCTGCTTCCTGTGAACGAGCCCGCGACGCTCCCTATTGATACCGGCACGCTGCCGAGCGAAAGCGCGATCAGCGCCGCCAGCAGCAGGGCTGCCGCAAGCCCTGCGACCACGACCATCGTCCGGCGGGGAGTAAGTGGTGAGTGCATCACGTGCTGCGTTTCCTTGTCCCTGCTACCGGCCGGACCTTGCTCCACATCGCCCGTACAAGCTCGCTGACACCTGCCCCTGTGACCGCCGAGATGCG
>DASVIU010000715.1:0-3122 GCA_036386275.1 Bacteroidota bacterium
TCTCCTGGAAGTGATGAGGATCCTGGAGATGGAGTTGCGGGGGGGGAACACGGGCGGATAAGGATGTCACGCCCAAGAACGAACAGTCACGCCGAGTTCGGGCGGAAATATCACCACGGGGAATGCCATGAAACCACTCGCCACAGTTTTCCTTGCAGGAATAGCCGCCATGATTACCGCCATGATAACGGGATGTTCGACAGAAAAGCCGCCGTCGGTCCTTGCCGCGAAGATCAAACGCTTCGCCCCCACGCCCGTGGCCGCAGAGCTTTCGAATCTGAGCCCGGGTGACCGGCGCGCGCTCGTGAAGCTTGCAGAGGCCGCACAGATCATCGACAGGATATACGCGCGCCAGATCTGGAGCGGGAACCAGACGCTCCGCGTGAAACTGGAGGCGGATTGGACGGCCGAAGGGGTGGAGCGGCTGCATTACTATAATATCAACAGATCCCCCTGGTCCAACCTGGACCACGACGAGCCGTTCGTCGCCGGCGTCCCGAACGTGAAGCCGCCCTGCGCCAACTACTACCCGGAGGACATGACAAAGCAGGCATTCAACGCGTGGGTGGGGACACTTTCCGAGGCCGGGAAGCATGAGGCGACAGGATTCTTCACCACAATCCGGAGGGACGCGCTGCGCCAGCTCAAGGCGGTCCCCTACAGCGAAGAGTACCGGGACCTGCTGGTTCCGGCGGCGGGCCTCCTCAGAGGGGCCGCGGACCTCACGGACAACGCATCGCTCAGGAATTTCCTGACGAAACGGGCGGACGCATTCCTGAGCAACGATTATTACGAGAGCGACGTCGCATGGATGGACCTGGACAGCCCGATCGAGCCGACAATCGGACCCTATGAGGTCTACCTGGACGGATTGTTCAATTACAAAGCCGCATTCGAAGCGTACATCTGTATCCGGGACGACTCGTCAACCGCAAAGCTCGCATTCTTCTCAGCGCACCTGCAGGAGATCGAGGATGCCCTCCCGATCAACCCGCGGTACAGGAATCCGAAGCTGGGCGCGCTCTCCCCGATCCGCGTGGCCGATGAAGTGATGACGGGGGGAGAGGCGCGTGAAGCCGTGCAGACGGCGGCATTCAATCTCCCGAACGACGAGCGCGTGACCGCCGCCAAGGGGAGCAAGCGGGTGATGCTGAAGAACGTCCAGGAAGCCAAATTCATGAAGATTCTGAAGCCGATCGCGAGGATCGCGATCGATCCCACACAGCAGTCCTCCGTCGCATTCGACCCCTTCTTCACGCACATACTCGCTCATGAGCTCATGCACGGCCTCGGACCCCACACGATCATGCTGGGCGGGAAGCAGACGACGGTCCGCCAGGCGATGCAGGAACTGAGTTCGGCGATCGAAGAGGCGAAGGCCGACATCAGCGGGCTGTTCGCGCTCCAGTATATGATCGATCACGGGCTCATCGCGAAGTCGATGGAGAAGCAGATGTACATCACCTACCTCGCCGGCATATTCCGTTCCGTCAGGTTCGGGATCAACGAGGCGCACGGGCAGGGAATGGCAATGCAGCTCAACTACCTGATGGACGAGGGGGCGATCGTCTACAACGAGGCAACCGGGCTTTTCTCCGCCGACATCGAGAAATTCAAGGCGGGCGCGACCAGGCTGACGGGTGAGATAATGACGATACAGGCCGAGGGGAACTACGACCGGGCGAAGGGGCTGCTGAACAGGTACGCGGTCATCCGGCCTTCCCTGCAGCGGACGCTCGACAGGCTGGCCCGTCTCCCGGTGGACATCGAGCCGCAATTCGCCGACCTGAGCCAGCCGTAGAATTGACCGCACAAGCACGGAGGCACCTATGAACGAGCATCTGAAGAACAAAAATGTCTTCATCACCGGCGCAAGCAGCGGGATCGGGAAGGCATGCGCAACGGCATTCGCCCGCGAAGGGTCAAACCTCCTGCTCGCCGCCAGGCGGAAGGATCGGATCGACACCCTGGCCCGGGATCTGGAAAGAACCTACGGCATCATGGCGCACAGCATGCAGCTCGACGTGCGGAACAACGACGAGGTGGCCGGGGCGGTCAGCTCGCTCCCCCCGGCGTGGGATCATTTCGACATACTTCTCAACAATGCCGGGTTGAGCCGGGGATTGTCGAAACTGCAGGACGGGGAGATACGGGACTGGCAGGAGATGATCGACACGAATGTTAAGGGCCTCCTCTACGTTACGCGTGCGGTCCTCCCGGGGATGGTCAGGAGGAACAGCGGCCACGTCATCAATATGGGCTCCATCGCCGGCCACGAGCTGTACCCGAACGGGAATGTGTACTGTGCGAGCAAGTACGCCGTGACCGCCATTTCACAGGGGTTGAGGATGGACCTCCTCGGGACCAACGTGCGGGTCAGTTCCGTGGACCCGGGACTCGTGGAAACCGAGTTCAGCCAGGTGCGCTTCCGCGGTGATGCACAACGGGCCGCCCAGACCTACGCGAACATGCGTCCTCTCAAAGGGGAGGACATCGCCGAGGTTGTGATATTCTGCGCCACGCGCCCGCTCCACGTCGATATCGCACAGGTCATCGTGATGCCGACGGACCAGGCATCCGTCAACCACGTCCACAGGTCTGCGTGAAGGCGGGAACTGCGCCGGGCGCAGCGGCAAAGGATCTGCACCTTTTCACGCACGAAAACCTTCTCGAGCAGCTCAGAGGGGCTCCCTTCGGACTCGGAGCGTATACGGTGAGGTTCTACGCGGAAAACGGAAAACCGGTCAACAGGGTGACACCGGTCTTGTCCGAGTTCTATCTCTACCCCTCCGGGGGAACGCTCAGGGACAGCGCGTTCAATCTTGTTTTTTACGATTCGCGGTACGACACATACCGCGGATTCAAACCCCCACACCTGAAGAAACCCTGACAATGTCTTCCCCCCCTCCCTGCATGACGGCCAACGTGGTGCTGGCGCCGTATACCACGATGGAGCTCGGAGGCCCGGCCCGGTGGTTCGCCCGGTGTACGAGCGGCGAAGAGCTGCGTGCGACACTCCTGTTCGCACAGGGGGAGGGGCTTCCCGTACAGGTGTTCTCAGGGGGGAGCAATATCATATTCGCGGACGAGGGATTCGACGGGGTGGTGCTGAACGTCGCTTT
>DASVIU010000716.1:0-4802 GCA_036386275.1 Bacteroidota bacterium
TTCCTGTATCGTACATTCATATATTCTGGCATATCTTCCGGGATATATTCCGGCGGGACACTCCATCAGAGGACATTCCACCAATGAAACCCTCTCTGACCGATTTCAGGATGCTCGGGCGGCAGTACAGGACCGCCCTTCTCGATGACGTGCTTCCGTTCTGGGAGAGGCACTCGCTGGACACGAAGGACGGGGGATTCTTCAGCTGCCTCTCGCGGGACGGGTCCGTGTACGACACGGACAAATTCATCTGGCCCCAGTGCCGCCAGGTCTGGCTCTACTCGATGCTCTTCAACAAGCTGGAGCGCCGGGAGAGGTGGCTCGAAATTGCGGCTCACGGGGTCAGGTTCCTCCGCGCCCACGGGATGGATCCGGAGGGGAACTGGTATTTCGCCCTGACGCGTGACGGCACGCCGGTGGTTCAGCCCTATAACATGTTCTCGGACTGCTTTGCGGCGATGGCTTTCAGCCAGTATGCGCGCGCCTCCGGCGACGAAGAGGCGGCCAGCATCGCGCTGAAAACCTACCGAAACATACTTGCGCGAAGGGAGAACCCGAAGGGAAAATACTCGAAGGTTGTCCCCGGCTCCAGGCCGCTCCGGGCGTTCGCCATCCCGATGATACTTGTCAATCTCACACCGGAAATGGAGTGGCTTCTCACTCCGGAAGAAGTCCGCGCCGCCATCGACCGGTGCGTCCGTGACATGACGGGCCTTTTCCTCGACAGGGCCCGGGGCATATTCTTCGAGTTCGTCACTCCCGACGGGCTGCATGCTGATTGCTTTGAAGGGCGGGTCATTAACCCGGGACATGGGATAGAAGGGACATGGTTCCTGATGGATGCAGCCCTCCGGACGGGAGACCGGGAGCTCATCGGGACTGCTGTCGACACGCTTCTGAGCACGCTCCGGTTCGGCTGGGATGAAGAGTACGGGGGAATATTCGCGTTTTGCGATGCGGAGGGAAAACCCCCGCAGCAGCTCGAGTGGGACCAGAAATTCTGGTGGGTTCACATGGAGGCGCTCGTCGCCCTGGCGATGGGGTACCGGCTTACCCGCCGCGAAGAATGCCTGGAGTGGCTGAGGAGAGTCCACGAGTACACCTGGGCGCATTTCCCCGACCCGGAATACGGGGAATGGTTCGGGTACCTGGACCGGCGGGGTGGTGTGCTCACTCCGCTGAAAGGAGGGAAATGGAAAGGATGTTTCCATATCCCGCGCGGACTCTTCCTCTGCGCGGATCACTTCGATCGGATTGCAGAAGAGTCCGGCAGGTTGACGCAAAGGACACACGACACCCGGAGAAGAAACGTATGAGAGTGACATTCGTGGCACTATGCAGATTCCTGGGGCTCGGCTGCGCCGCCGGACTGCTCCTGTCATCGGATGCCGGCGCGCGGGAGCGAATGACGGTGGCAGATGCTCTCCTGCGAGCGACCTCCGTTGAGATCCTTTCCCCGCCCCTCCCCGTGGAACGAACGGTGGCTGAATCTCTTCTGAAACATCTCTCCCCGGGGGCGCACATTGAAGAGCGGCACATGTCCGCTTCCCCCCGGGCCGGCGCCTTCCGGGTGTCTGTCAAACGGGGGGGAGAGGATACGTCGGCGGGATGGTTCAGCTTCAGGATCTCCGCCGATGGCACCGGGGAGCTCATGGCGTCCCGCCCGCACCTGCTGTTCGGGGCCTTCTGCCGTGTACTCGAAGAGTGGGGGGGGGACGATGTGCAAAAGTACGCAACAGCCCGGAAGGAAGTCTTCCGCCTCCGGTGGCTCGAGGGGAATGACGGGCTGTTCGTCGGAGTTCCCCGGTTTATCCGCAACTACGATCCGAAGGCGACAATACGGGAGATGGCCCGGCTCGGTTGCTCGCATGTGTCGGTCAATGTCCTTGCGGCCACCGAAGCGGCGGAACAGGGGGTTCCCGGCGAGGTCTATCCCCGATTCTACGTGTACAGTCCCGATCTTGATCAGTTTGTCGAGTCTGATCTCACGCGCGGCCTCTACCCTGCGGAGTATCTGCAGGCAAACCTCGATCTCCTCAAGAAGAACGCCTCGCTCGCCGTCGCGTACGGCCTCACACCCGGACTCACGATCTGTTCGCCGAGGACGATGCCGGATGCCTTTTTCACGAAATACCCGTACCTCCGCGGCGCGCGCGTCGACCATCCGTTCCGGAGCTACCACCCCCGGTACACCGCGACCCTCAGCCACCCGCTTGTGAGGTGGCACTATGCGCAGCTCATGCGTACGATAATGCGGGAGGTCCCCCGGCTCGGGTTCCTCTTTCTCTGGACCAACGACAGCGGGTCCGGTTTTGAATATGTCTCAACGCTCTACGCCGGCAGAAACGGGGGGGCGTATCTTATACGCGAATGGAAGTCCGACGAGGCGGTTGCACGCGCGGCAGGGGAGAATGTCGTGCGGTATCTGCGACTCCTCCGGGATGCTGCGTCGGAGACGAACCCCGGGTTCCGCGTTATCACCTCGCTCAACTATTTCGGTTCGGAGAAGGACATCATACTGAACGGCCTCGGCGACAGGCTCGATCTCCAGGTTCAGCCCGGCGACACTGCAGGTGAAAGTCGCTGGCGCCCCCTGCAGGCCCGCGGGACGAAAAGCCCGGCCCTGTTCGGCTCTCTTCGCGCTGCACCAAATTACGTTCTCGGTGTCCCCTGTCCCTGGCTGACACTGGACCGGCTCACCGCCGCGGCCTCCGCCGGCGTGCCGAATCTGTCCGTGACGTTTGATCCCCCCTCCCTTGCCCCCTGGAGCGTGAACAGGGAAATGATACGTGCATATCAATGCAGCGAAGGGGAGCCGGTCGACTCCGTCATTCTGGGAATCGCCCGGCGCTGGTGCGGGGCGGACGCTGCTCCGGGTCTCGTTCGTGCCTGGCGGCTTGCGGACAGGTCGGTCCGGTCGTTTCCGGACGTCCCCCTGTACGGAAACAGCTGGGCGTTCCCCTGGTACCGCCACTGGGTGCGGCCGTTCGCCCCCGATATTGCGTCAATCCCGCCGGAAGAGCGTGCCTACTACGAACGTCACATGATTGCGACGTTCAATAACCCGACCCTCATTGATTTCGGCGCCGACGCGCTCTGGCTCCTGATGGACGGAGGACAGGCGGCCTCGATCGTCAGGACGTGCGACTCCCTCGTGTGGGAGCCTCTTGACGGCGCGATCCGCGCACTCGACACGCTGGTCTCCGGAGTGGCGCGGGACGGGATGACGGGGGGAGTATTGCACGACCAGCGGGACCGGCTTGTCGCGCTCCGGTGTTATTACCGGACGCTCCGGAACGTCGCGGGCTGGATCGCCGGTGTGCACGGGTACACAGGGGCCCGGTCCGCCGGGGAGCGGGACCGGATGCTCCGTGCGGTGCGGGAGACGATTGACGATGAGCTGAAGAACGCGGGGGAGCTGTATGAACTGTGGAACACGACACGGACGGATTTCATGCCCGTGGCCGCGCAGGGGGAAACGTGGGCCCTGTACGGGGAGAACTTCGGGGAGCTGCTCCGGAGAAAAATCGCGCTGATGCATCAACACAGGAACGACACGCCGGCGGTAGATCCGGATTTTATGTGGAGGGTGGGACCGGAATCACCGGTGAAGGCGGGTGAATACCTGAAATACTGACCCTGCTATTGGGCAACCCTCTCGTCCGGAAAGCTCTTCAGGGCCTCCTCTCTCGTGTCGTAGACCGAGAAGATCTTCATCAGGTTGGTGATGGCGAATATGACATGAACATGCTTGTTCATGGAGCAGAGCTTGAGTTGCCACTGCCGCTTGGAATAGGTGGTGTGGGCCGCGACAAGGACGCCGATGGCCGAACTGTTCAGGTACCTCGTTTCACTGAAATCGATGAGAAGCCTCCGCCAGCGGCGGTCCACGAACTCCGCGATTGCGCGGCGCACCCCCGCAACCTCATCATCCGAAAGGAGTGATCCGCTGACTTCGATCAGCCCGACCCCGCTGGGCAATGTTTCGGTTCTGACTCCCATGTCTCCGGTCCGGCTCTCCGCTGCGATGGAATGATCGCTGGATCAATTTAGGCAACTCTCTGTCCAGTTACAACTACTTCCACATGGAGATCATCGTCATGGAAACACGCCGCCGCTTCTGGTTCTGCTCCATCCTCCTTCTATCCCTCTCCGCTTCTCCTCCGCCGGGCCTCTGCAGGGGGGGAGGGGGGCCGGCTGAACGGAGCGCCATGCTGATCCGCTGTGACGATGCCGGCATGTGTCACGCTGTCAATATGGCGATTCGAGAGGTTATCGGGACAGGCATGCCCGTCTCCGTTTCCGTTATGTTTGCATGTCCCTGGTACCAGGAGGCGGTGGAGATCCTCAAAGGGACCGGAAATGTTTCGGTCGGTGTCCATCTCACGCTGAACGCCGAATGGAAAAACTATCGCTGGGGGCCCGTTGCGGGGAGGAGTGCGGTCCCCAGCCTTGTCGACAGCGAGGGTTTCTTCTTTCCCTCACGTGCAGCGCTCTTCGCACACAGGCCCGATCCGGCCGACGTCGAACGGGAGCTCAGGGCACAGATCGGGCGCGCGCTCCGCTGCGGCCTGAAGATCGACTATCTCGATTACCACATGAGTGCGGCGGTGAGTACTCCGGAGCTGCGAAGGATCGTCGAGAGGCTGGCGCGTGAATACCGGCTCGGCATCTCGCGCTACTTCCGGGAGGAGGATCTCCAGGGATGGTATGCCGTGCCGGCGGAAGCAAAGAAAGATACGCTCCTCCGTCTTGCGGGAGCTGTGGAGGGAGGTTCGGTCAGGCTGCTGGTCTTCCATGTC
>DASVIU010000717.1:0-3446 GCA_036386275.1 Bacteroidota bacterium
CGTCATGGAATACACGGCTGGCAAGCCGCTCGAAAAGGTGGGATGGAAACGCCTTCCCTTGGATGAGCTTTCCCAGCTGACCCGGCTCATCACCCTCGAGTTCAGTATCGCCATGAGGTCGCCCTACCTCGCCCGCGTGCAGAGCTCGAATGCTGCCTCGCACATCCTCCGCTCGATGGAGCAGGTGGTCATCGGCGATGACATTCCGGGGGGATTCGGGGATGCCAGGTCGCGAGTGATCGTCGCGATCAGCTCCGACGCCTACCTGGCCGGGCTGGCGGGACTCCTCGATCTGCACTGGGCGCTGCCCGGCTATCAACCGGACTTCTGTCCTCCTGGGGGAGCGCTCGTTTTCGAACTGCGGCAGTCGAGAAGATCGAGAGAGTTCTTGGTTCGCGCCTTCTACACGGCTCAAACTTTCGACCAGCTTCGCAATCTGACGCCCCTGACGCTCGCTGCCCCCCCCGCGACGATGCAGCTTCTGATTCCGGGTGACGGCCATTCAGCCACGGATCTGGAGGTCGGCTTTGACAGTTTCCAGAAGCTCCTGAGGAAAGCCATTGACCGGAAGTGCGTGGAAGATCCCTTGCAAGAGGTTCCGCCCGGCGTGCTGACCGATGTGCCTTTGAGCTAGCCCGGAACCGAGCAGCGAGGGACACGATGTCTAGCACCGTCCAATCAGTGGAAAGAGCGCACTTAGTCCGTCAGACTCCGGCGGCGCTCGGGCAATTGGCGCCTCGTATCCGCTCTCTACAGGAGGAGACAATGGTACGTTCCGCACAACGTTCCCACTCAACTCATCTTCACGCTGTTAGCTGTGCTCGCATATGTTTGATTGCGACTTCCCTTCTTCTCAGCGTTTCGAGTGCCTACTCAGCGAGCGTCGGCATCCAAGAGGACTCGAAGCTCGAGGTACTGCCTTCAGATACTCCGATTACAGTAAAACATCGTCCTCCGGCGCTTGATGTCACGACATGGGGCTTGGTCACCGCACCTGTTCACGGGACCTCCCTGCAAGGCGCTTACAGCGGCGGTGAGCTGTTCGCCGGTCCGGACCAGTTCGGGAGCTATTTTACCGCCGTGCTGCCAAATGGCCGGGTCGTAAGGCCAGCGGGCGTCAGCACCCAGGTGGGTATGAATCCTCTCGGCGTGGTTCTGACGTTGGATGGGAAATATCTCATAACCAGCAATTCCGACGAGCTAGATCCCAGTTTCCAGTCCTACCGTAATCCGATGAATTACGGTGGCTATTCGCTTTCCGTCATTGATACCTCGACAATGAAGCTGGTTTCCACGTGGCCGGCCTCCCCGGAGGCCTCGTGGCCGACGAACGGCGTCTTCATAGGATTACAGGTGACCGGCAGCGGTCCTTACACCCTGTGGGCCTCCGGCGGTGCCGACAATGACGTGAAACTCTTTAGCCTCTCCACAACGGGGGTGATTTCCCTCTCCAATCCCCCACTCGACCGAATTCCTATCACGCCGATCACGCCCGATAACGAGGGATTCGTAACGAACTACGCGCTGAATCCCGCAAACCTCCCCCTCATCATGTTTTCGGGTCAGCAAAAGGGCGCCCGGGCTACCTGGCCTGCCGGTTCCGCCCTGAGCAGGAACGGCCGGTTCCTCTATGTGGCCTGCAACAGCGACAACAGCGTCGCCGTCATCGATACGATCCAGAAAGCGGTCGTGAAGCGGGCGGCGGTGGGGTATTTCCCGTACGGGGTGTCGTTGAGCGATGACGACCAGACTGTGACCGTATCCAACTGGGGAGTCTCGGAGTACAAGTTCGCGAACGCGACCTATGATCCCGTCTCCCACCTTGCGACCGTTCTGCCTGTCCCCGGCAATATGCCCGATGGATTCTACGTCCCGGTCACGGACACGAACGGGGTCAATCCCAAGACCTCCTCGGTCTCCATCCTGAATGCCCCTGGTGGCGATGGATCGCAGCTGTCTCTCGTCCGTTCGGTTTACCAGGGCCGTCCACTCGATGCGCTGAACAACGTGGGCGATACCCATCCCTCCGCGATGGCCCTCCTGGAAGACGGGCACGTCCGGGTCCTCTATGTCACGAAGACCAATGACGACAGCCTGGGCGTCATCGATCTCACCAACAATGAAAGTCTCGTCGATATCGACCTCTCTCCCGTCAAGGTTCACGGCGTCAGGGGGAATGACCTGGTCGGGGCCTACCCCAACGCCATTGTCGTATCACCGGATAAGAGGCGGATGTACGTGGCGGAAGCCGGGATAAATTCCGTTGCGGTGCTGGATACGACCAATCCGCTCCGGCCGAGACTGCTGGGCCGAATACCGACGGGCTGGTATCCGACGGCGTTGACCCTCAGCGCTGACGGCCGGGTTCTGTACGTTGCAAACGCCAAGGGAGTCGGCTCGGACATCAACCCCAAGATCAACACGCGTCTCTTACCGGCACCGGCCTCCGGACTGGGGTCTGATCCGAATACCGACAGCCACGTTGTTTTCGGCACGGTTCAGAAGATCGATCTGGCTTCTGCCGATCTGAACGCCTTCGACGTGCTCGCAAACAATTTCTCGATACAGAGACATGCGGACTCCAGCATGGTTCCGATCGGCGGGCAGCCGTCAGAGAGAATCAAGCATGTCTTCTTCATTCTGCAGGAGAACAAGACTTTCGATTCGATGCTGGGCAGCATGCGCAACCATCTTGGTCCGTACGCTAGCATTGTCTACAACAACCGGGACGGCTCGGAGTATGCACATCAGCAATTCAACGGTGTCACGGTGAATCTGCAATTACTGGCGCGCACGTTTTCCACCGGAGTCAACTACTATTCCGATTCGGAAGAAAGCACTGCCGGCCATGAATTCTGCGCGTCGGGAACCTGTACCGACTATACAGAGAAGACCCTCCGTCTTCCGCAAGGAAGGGGCTTCCTGCTCGACGGGTTAAACCCGGAAGAGATACCCGCAAACGGTTACATCTTCAACAACATTGCCCGCAATGGCCTGGGCTTCAAGGTGTTCGGAGATCCCACGCTCATCAACGGCTCGGATAGCGGAGTCACGTTGAATCCCAAAAACAACGATCCCACAAGCGGACAGTGGGGGTATCCAGCGTTAGCCGCGGGTTTCCCTCCGGGCACCCCCCCTCTCGACGTTTCCAATCCACTGCAGAATGTTGGAGATGTAGACAGGATTACCCAGGGCCTAGGGGAGTCCTTCTATCTCCGGCTGCCCATGCTCGCTGTCCTGGGGGGCAAGAATACCAGCGGCGAACCGCGCATAGACCTCAACTTTCCGGGCTTCAACCTCAGCATCTCCGACCAGCGCCGGGCGAAGCAGTTCATCCGCGATTTCGACCGGATGGTCAGCCAGGGCACGCTGCCCCAATATGTTCATATCTGGATTCCGAACTCTCACACGGGGCCTGCTGCGAGTTCCCCGTTGATCACAAACGG
>DASVIU010000718.1:0-2788 GCA_036386275.1 Bacteroidota bacterium
AGCAATCTCATCGTCATGGATGAGCCGACGAACCACCTTGACATGCGCTCCAAGGGAGTACTGCAGGAAGCGCTCGCCGGATACGAAGGGAGCTTCGTCATCGTCTCGCACGACCGGGATTTCCTTGACCCGATCGTCACGAAGGTGGTCGACTTCCGGCACGGTGGGATCAGGACGTACCCCGGCAACGTCAGCGAGTATATTGATGTCAGGGGGAAGGAACAGCAGGCGGCGGCCCTGCCCGCGCAGGGGAAGTCCGCGTCGGGGCCCGGGAGTGAGAAAGAACGGAAACGGCTTGAGGCCGAGGAGAGGCAAAAGCGATACAGGAAGACCGGTCCGCTGCGGGAGCGGATCGGGGTGCTTGAACGCCAGCTCGAGGAGATGGAAAAGGAGAAAGCCGAGATCAGCCGGCGGATGGCAGATCCGGATATCTACAGGGACGGGGAGCGTGTGAAAACTCTGCACGCCAGGTACAAGGAGCTCGAAAAGGCCCTGGGGGACGGATATTTCCGGTGGAACGAGCTGACAAAGGAGCTCGAAGAGATGAAATCTGCCGACGATCCCGGCCGGAGTGGCCGTTGAAACGGGGAGACGAGCTCAGCGCCGTGATTGAAGATCTCGCCGTTGAGGGGAAAAGCGTCGCGCGCATCGACGGATTCGTCGTCTTCGTCCGTGGCGGCGTCCCGGGGGACACTGTGCGCATGAAGGTACGGACAGTCAAGAGAAACTTCGCAGAGGCCGATCTCATCGCACTCGAGTCTCCGTCCCCGCGCCGCACGGAGCCGCGATGCAGGTATTTTGGCACGTGCGGCGGCTGCACCTGGCAGAACATCGCCTATGCCTCCCAGCTCGAGTTCAAGCGGCGGCACGTCGCCGAGACGCTGGAACGTCTCGGAGGGTTCACAGCCCTTGCCGTCCCGGCACCGCTTGCGATGGCGGACCCGTTTTATTACCGGAACAAGATGGAGTTCTCGTTCGGGGAGCGGTGGCGGACCCGGGAGGAGATGGCGAATCCCCGCATGGAGGGGAGCACGACCGGGGGGATCATCGAAGGGGCCCTGGGACTTCACCTCCCCGGACGGTACGACCGGGTGCTCGACCTGCACGAGTGCTGGCTCCAGTCGGAGTCCAGCGTGCGCATGGTGAATCTCGTCCGCGAATTCTGCTTCGGGCATGGCCTTCCCGTCTTCTCCACCGTCACGCAGAGTGGCTACCTGAGAAACCTCGTGATCCGTGAATCGAAGCGGACCGGAGAAACCATGGTCAACCTCGTCACGAGGGACGACCGTCCCGAAGTCATGGAACAGCTCACCGGGCGGTTGCTCGCGGAGTTTCCCTCCCTCACCACAATCGTTAACAATATTACGGAGCGGCGTTCGCAGGTGGCGGTCGGGGAGCGGGAGAGAGTCTATCACGGCACGGGGACGATCACGGAGAGGATCGGGAAGAGGACGTACAGGATCTCCGCCAACTCCTTTTTCCAGACCAACACCGATCAGGCGGAGCGCCTGTACGACACCGCGCTCGGTTTTGCGCATCTCCGCCCGGGTGATGTTGTGTACGATCTGTACTCCGGCACCGGGACCATCGCCCTTCACATTGCCGCGGGGGCCGGGAATATCATCGGCATCGAATCGGTGGAACAGGCCGTGGACGACGCCCGGAAGAATGCGGAATTCAACGGGGTTCATAACTGCCTCTTCCTCCATGGCGATCTGAAGGAGACGCTTCTTTCCTCACGCGCTCGGGGAGAACCTCTTCCCCCGCCGGATGTCGTCATCGTCGATCCTCCCCGTGCGGGAATGCACGAAAAGGTGACCCGGGAGATTTTGTCACTCGCCCCTCGCACGATCGTCTATGTCAGCTGTAATCCCTCCACACAGGCCAGGGATTTGAAAATAATCTGTCAATCGGGGAAGTATTCCATCGAATCCATTCAACCCGTCGATATGTTTCCTCACACGCAGCACATTGAAAACGTCGTCGGACTTGCTAAATCTTTTCAATAAGCGTTGATTATTTGCGAAGGAAGGGATAGCTTTCAAGTGTCCCCCCTGGTCGTCTCCCGTCACTGGCCTTTGGATATCACGCACGTATGGCGAGTACATCGCTCACGCTGTTGATATCGGCATGTGTGCTCACAATCCCGGCACTCGCTGCGGATGCACCGAAAGTAGTGAATGCGGTGCGTGTCGATTTTCCCCCCGTAATCGACGGGTGGGTCAATGACGTCCAGTGGCAGAAGGCCCCCTCCATACTCGACTTCACGCAGTTTGACCCCGAAGAAGGAGCCATGCCGACCGAGGTCACGTCTGTCAGGCTGTTGTACGATGATCGTGCGCTGTACGTCGGGGTCATCTGTTACGATTCAAATCCGAAGCAGATAGTCCGCCAGCTCACGCGGAGGGACCGCAATTCCGAAGCCGACCGGTTCAGCGTCATGATCGACTCCTACTTCGACCGCAAGACCGCATTCGTGTTTGCCACCAACGTCTCGGGGGTCCAGAGTGACGGCGTCCTCTCGCAGGACGGGAACGTGTACGACATCACATGGGACGCAGTCTGGAATGTCCGCACCCGCGTCTTCAAGGATGGATGGTCCGCAGAATTCGAAATACCGTACAATGCGCTCCGGTTCGCCCAGCAGCCCAACGGCATTTACCGCTGGGGGATAAACTTCAGGCGCTATATCAGCCGGAAGAAAGAGACGGACGAATGGATTATGGTCCCGCGGAGCGAGACATTGCAGATTTCGAAGTGGGGATATGTCGACGGGATCAGGGGGATC
>DASVIU010000719.1:0-1819 GCA_036386275.1 Bacteroidota bacterium
GAACATCAGCCCCGCGTCAATGCTCATGGCCGGTTCGGTCCACGTCCCGGAAAATTCTCCGGAGGGGAAAGGGGCCCCCGGAGCGGAGGTGCTCCCCGTGATCCTCCAGTGGAGAAAACACGCGCCTCCCGACAATCCGAAATACGGCCTGAGGATCGCCCCGTCGATAATAAACCTGGCCCCGATCATCGCCGGGACCGCCTGGAACGGGCCTCTGACGTCCAACCCGGGTGTGCCCCCACCGGCCGCCACCGACGCGTTGATCCTGTCGTTGTCGAATTGCCACTGGAAATACCCTCCGCGCACAACGAGACTGATGTTGTCGTTCAGGAGAAAATAGACAGACCCTGTCCCCCCGTATCCGGCCCCGAACATCCTTTTGATCCCCCGGATGGGAAATGCGGGTCCGGCGCCTGCGGAGACACCGAGAAGGTTCTCCGCGTGGAGCATGGTGAGAGAAACGACTGCGAGGAGTATCGTTGCCGGGAGACGTTGCATGGGAAGCCCTGGAAGTGAAACTATTCATAATCGCCTATTTCCCGTTCAATTTCAACGAGATTCGCCTTGACAGGAACCGGGTGTGGTGATATATTAGAGATATATCTATTCCACTACGGGTACACCACCGGAAGGGTCCCACGGGTGGCCACTCACTGGGCAGGGGTCTATACAGCGCTGACGACAAAGTTCGATGACGGGGGGACTCTCGATCTCAAATCGATGGAAGCCCACATCGGACGGCAGATTGCGGCCGGCGTCCATGGTATTATCGTGCTGGGTTCTCTCGGAGAAAACGGTGCGCTGAATCCGTCTGAGAAGCAGGAGGTTGTCCGTATGGCGGCGTCGGCCTGCAGGGGAAAAATCCCTCTCGTTGCCTGCGTCGCCGAAACGACGACCGCGGCCGGGCGTGAGTTCGTGAAAAAGGGGATGATGAACGGGGCGGAGGCTTTCATGCTCCTCCCTCCCATGCAATACGTTGCGGATGAAAGAGAGACGGAACAATACCTGCGCACAGTCGCTGCGGCATCCGACAGGCCTGTGATGCTCTATAACAACCCTGTCTCCTACAGGATCGACATCACTCCGCCGATGTTCGCCCGCCTCGCCGATGAGCCGAAATTCGTGGCGATCAAGGAATCCTCCGATGACGTCCGGCGGATTTCGGATATCAGGAACCTCGTCGGTGACCGGTATGCGCTGTTCACCGGCGTCGACGATATCGCGATGGAAAGCCTGCTCCTCGGCGCCGCAGGGTGGGTGGCCGGACTCGTGTGCGCATTCCCGCGCGAAACGGTGGCGTTGTACGGGCTCGTCAATGCGCACCGCATCGAAGAAGCCCTCTCCCTGTACCGCTGGTTCATGCCTCTGCTGCACCTCGATGTCTCGACGAAATTCGTCCAGAATATAAAGCTCGCTGAGGCGAAGGCCGATGGAGGCAACGAGCGGGTCCGCCCCCCGAGGCTCCCCCTTGCGGGGGAGGAGCGCACGCGCGTGGAGCAGACGATCGACCGTGCGCTCGCCGCAAGACCGGCACTTCCCGGAGTCTGAGTATGACCACAACCGCTGAGACCGTGCACGGGCTGTTTATCGGAGGAGAGTGGGTGGCCGGGACCCGCGTGGCCGACGATATCAATCCCTCCGATGTCGCCGACGTCGTGGGCCGGTACGCCCAGGGCGACGCTTCGCATATCGCCGCCGCGGTCGCAGCAGCAAAGGGAGCCGCGCCGTTCTGGGCGTCGAGCACGCCCCAGCAGCGCTTTGATGTGCTCGACTTCGTCGGTTCGGAGATTCTCGCGAGGAAGGAAGAGCTGGGCACGCT
>DASVIU010000720.1:0-3187 GCA_036386275.1 Bacteroidota bacterium
CAGGGAATCCGGCCACCCGCTCGAGCTCAAGGATATCAGCGTGAAGCCTTTGATTCCCCGGAGCCTCCGGCATTCAGGCACCGCCGATCAGTTCATGCGAAAGCTTTCCCTCCTCGACGTACCGTACGCCCGTGAGCGGGATGCCGCCGCCGGAGAAGGGAAGGTCCTCCGGTACATCGCATCGTTTTCGCGCGGGAAAGCCGAGGTCTCCCTCAAGCGGGTCGGTCCCGGTAACCCGTGCTATGCACTTTCAGGGAGCGATATCATCATAGCGCTGACGACGGCCAACTGCAGGGACCAGCCGATCGTCATCAAAGGCCCGGGGGCAGGGGCCGAGGTCACGGCCACGGGCGTGCTCGCGGATATCATCCGAATATCGTATCACGAGGGCTGAGATGGGGAATGAAGTGACCGCGTTCGCACCGGCGTCGGTATCCAACGTCTCCTGCGGATTCGACATCATGGGGTTCGCGCTCGAGGGGGCGGGCGACACGGTCACTGCGAGGTTCAGCACGCGGCCCGGCGTCCGGATCGGGAGCATCACCGGCTGCAGGTCTCCGCTCCCGGCGGAATCCTCCGCCAACACCGCCGGGCCCCCCGTCATCGCGCTCCTCCGGGAGTGCGCCTCCGGTACGGGGGTGGAGATCGACATCCACAAGGGGATTCCGGTGGGGGGGGGGATTGGGTCGAGTGCTGCGAGTGCGGTCGCCGCCGTTGTCGCCGCCAACGCGTTGCTCGGGACGAACCTCCCGCTGGAAAGGCTCCTCGAGCTGGCAATCGAAGGGGAGAAGATCGCCAGCGGGTCGGTCCACGTAGATAATCTCTCCCCCTGCCTCTGGGGAGGGTTTGTCCTTGTACGGGGATACCACCCGATCGACATCGTCCGTATCAGCGTGCCGGACTCGCTCTGGTGCTCCGTGATATCGCCCCGGATCGAGATCAAGACCGAACATGCGAGGAAGATACTCCCTCAGAGCGTCCCGCTGGAAGACGTCATAACGCAGACCGGAAACGCGGCGGGCCTTATCGCGGGGATGATCACCGCGGACCTCCCTCTCATCGGCCGTTCACTTCGTGACGTGATCGCGGAGCCCGCCCGGGCGCATCTCATACCGGGCTTCACGCGCATGAAAGAAGCCGCCCTCGAGCACGGGGCCCTCGGGTGCGGGATATCCGGTTCGGGGCCTGCACTCTTTGCACTTGCCTCATCACGGGAGGAAGCCGGAAAGATCGCCGCCGCCATGGGAAATGTTCTCGGGGGGATGGGCTGTCTGTATACGACGCTGGTTTCGCGCGTCGGTGCGAAGGGGGCGGGTGTGATTTCATGAATCTCTGCAGCACAAACGACCGCGGGATTTCGGTCTCTTTCACCGAGGCGGTCCGCCGGGGGATCCCGGCGGATGGAGGGCTCTTTACACCCGTGGCCGTTCCCGGCTGTCCCCCGGGATTCCTCCGCTCGATCGGGGGACTCTCCTTCCCGGAGATCTCTTTCGAAATCGCACGGATCCTCCTCGGCGGGGAGATCCCGGATGCAGACCTCAGAACGATCGTTGCGGATGCGATAACGTTCGACGCGCCCCTGTGCCCCCTTGACGACACTACAGCGGTCCTCGAGCTGTTCCACGGTCCCACGCTTGCATTCAAGGATTTCGGAGCGCGTTTCATGGCGCGCGTGATGGCGTACATGCACAGGGGGGATAGCGACGAGTACACTGTCCTCGTGGCGACATCGGGAGACACCGGAAGCGCGGTGGCCAACGCCTTCCACGGGATGCCCGGCGTGTCCGTGGTACTGCTGTATCCTTCGGGGAGGGTCAGTCAGATACAGGAGAGTCAGCTCACGTCCCTCACAGGGAACGTCGCCGCTCTGGAGATCGACGGGACGTTCGACGACTGCCAGCGGCTCGTCAAACAGGCGTTTGCGGATCGGGAAGTCGCCGCCGGGAGGAACCTCACGTCGGCGAACTCGATCAACGTGGCACGGCTCCTCCCGCAGACCTTCTATTATTTCAATGCGTTCGCCCGCCTGGTGGAAAGGGACCGGGGGATCGTTTTCTCCGTGCCGAGCGGGAACCTGGGCAACCTGACAGCCGGACTCATTGCGTGGAAAATGGGGCTTCCGGTGAAGCGGTTCATCGCTGCGACAAACGCCAACGACGTCGTCTGTCGATACGTCAACACGGGGGTCTACACCCCGGGGCGCGCAGTCACAACGCTCTCCAATGCGATGGACGTCGGCGATCCCGGAAATCTCCCGAGGATCCGCGCGCTATTTGAGGGCGATATCGGGGCGCTGCGGAAGGCAGTGTACTCGGCCTCCTGTACGGACGACGAAACGCGGGAAGCGATCGGGGAAGCGTTCGTCAGGTACGGCTACATCCTTGATCCTCACGGCGCCGTCGGTTACCGTGCGCTCGGACGGCACCGCGCCGGAAACGAGGGACCCTGTACCGGCATAATACTCGAGACTGCCCATCCCGCGAAATTCATAGATGCGTACGGCGCGGCAATCAGGGGATCGATTGAGATTCCCGGCAGGCTCCGGGACCTCATGGAAGGGGAGAAGCATTCCGTGAAACTCCCGGCCGGGTTCAAAGAGTTGAAGGAGTTCCTCTTAGAAGCGTGACTTCTCGCAGTCACGGGCAAACACGTGCAACCACAGACGGAGGGAATTATGGCGGAATCGGGCGGCAGGCGTATCGCAATACTGGGGGCCGGAAACATAGGCACAGCGATCGCGAAGGGACTGGTTGCGGCGGGCATTGCGCCGTCCGGGCAGATCACGCTCACCAGGAGGAAGGCGGAGAGCCTCGCGGCGCTGAAATCGGAGGGGTTTGACGTCACGGCGGAAAACACAAACGCAGTGCGGAGATCCGACCTCATTTTTCTGGCTGTGACGCCACAGCAGTTGAACGCGCTCCTCGCAGAGATCAGTCAATCCGTGGACAGCCGGAGGCATACCGTGGTCTCGATCGTCTCCGGAGCGACAATAGCGCAAATACGAAAACACCTCGGCGACGAAGTCGTCGTCATCCGGGCGATGCCGAATACCGCGATAGCGATACGCCAGTCCATGACCTGCCTCTCGACGGACCGGGACGACCGCGAATCGCTCTCGCTCGTCACGCGAATGTTTGATGCGCTGGGACGGACGCTTGTTGTCGACGAAGGACTCATGATACCGGCG
>DASVIU010000721.1:0-2406 GCA_036386275.1 Bacteroidota bacterium
GACGGGCGCGCTCTTTCTTCGTCGCGTCGAGTATCATCTTGCTCCCCAGGTTCATCGTGGCGCTCGTAAAATCGAGCGTATCGAGAGGAACACGGGGGATCATGACGAAATCAAAATGCGGATCGTAGTTCTGCCGCAGCTCCCGCATCACGTCGGAGAATTTCCGGACGTCGACTCCCTCGCTGACGAGTATGATGCACTTTGTAAGAGAGAGCTGCGACATCCCCATGAGTCCGAGCGCGGTCTTCATCGCTTCTTTACCGTAGCGCTGGTCAACGGCGACAACGAGCAGGTTATGGAACCCCGCCTCGTAATACGCCCACATCGCCTTAACCTCGGCGTGGAGCAGCCGGACGAGCGGCGAGAGTATCATTTGCGTCGCATCTCCCAGGAACTTGTCCTCCATGGGAGGGATCCCCACAACGGTGGCGGGGAAGACGGGATCCCGGCGCCGCGTGAGTGCGCTGACGTGGAAAACAGGGAACTGCGCCGCGTGCGAATAGTGTCCGAAGTGGTCCCCGAAGGGCCCTTCCATCCTCCGTTCGCCCGGCTGGACGATCCCCTCGAGTATGAATTCGGCACCGGCCGGGACGGCAATGGAGACCGATTTCCCCCTCACGAACTGGGTCCTCTTTCCCCTCAGGAACCCGGCGAACATCGCCTCGTCGATATTCTCCGGGAGCGGGGCGACGGTCGCCAGGAGGAGGGCAGGATCGGTTCCTATCGCCACAGCAAGCTCCAGCGGTCTTCCAAGTTTCTCGGCCTGGGCGTAATGGAACCCCCCACCCTTCTGTATCTGCCAGTGCATCCCGGTCGTCCGGCCGTCGAACACCTGCATCCGGTACATCCCCATGTTCCTCTTGCCGCTCACCGGGTGGTACGTTACGACCTGGGGAAGCGTGATGAAACGCCCGCCGTCCCCTGGCCAGCAGGTGAGGACCGGAAGGGAATCCAGGTCCGGCTCCCCGACGACCTCCTGCGAAGGGGCGTTGCGCACCATGCGGACGGGGGCGTGGAGGAACCGACCGGCGATTTTCCTGTGGGAGAATACCGTGGAGAGCTTCGGGGGAACAGCGTCCTCCATGAACCTGATGAGCTCCTCACCCAGCTCTCCGGGGTGCTTCCCGAGCGCAAGTTCGCAGCGCCTGTCGCTCGCGAGCGCGTTGATCACGACCGGATACGCGGACCCTTTGACGCGCTCGAACAGCAGGGCCGGTTTCCCCTCCCGTACGGCGCGCGAGGCGATCTCCGTGATCTCGAGAAAGGGGTCGACTTCCACCGATACGCGGTGGAGTTCACCTGCGGATTCGAGGAACCGTGAGAAATCGCCGAACGAGGTGAATGTCACTCAAGTTCCTCCGAACGCCATCCTTTGCCGCTCCTCACCCCGATCTGTGCAAGTACCCTGTCGGTGAATGCTCCGACATACTCCTCGACGGACTTCGGGACGAAATACAGGGGGGGGGAGAGCGGCATGATCACCGCACCGTACGACGAGAGCCGTGCACACTGCTCGAGCGTGAGTGTGGAGATCGGAGTTTCCCGCACGCAGAGTATGAGCCTGATCCGTTCCTTCAGGCACACCTGTGCCGCCCGCGTGATAAGCGTGTCCCCGACTCCGGAGGCGATTTTCCCGACCGTGGATGTCGAGGCGGGGATGATCACCATCGCGTCGAGCACGTTCGAGCCGGAGGCGACCGGGGCGGCCAGGTCGTCGTCGGAGAATGTCCGCGTAACGAACGGCTTCAGGTCCTTCTCCCCCATGGCGAGCTCGTCCCGGAGGAGCACCTTCCCCCATGAACTGATGATGAGGAACTTCTTCCCGGGACATTTCTTCAGGAAATCCAGCGCAAAGACCGCACCCGACGAGCCTGTGACCGCGACGACGACTTTCATGCGTAGACCCCCACGAGGACCATGCAGAAGACTGCAAAACCCGCGACGGCGTTGATCCTGAAAAAGGCAAGCTGCACGTTTTCGGCCTTTTTCTGCTCCAGGTAGAGAAGCCCGCCGGTCAGGAGCAGAAGAGGGAGCGCCAGCAGCGACATGTACGAGTAGAAGAAGAGGGCGACGAGGAGGGCGAATGCGATCCCGTGAAAGAGCCCTGAGAGGCGGAGAGCGATCCGCTTTCCGAACCGCGCAGGGAACGAAAAGAGTGACTCCTTCCTGTCGAACTCCTCGTCCAGTGTCGCGTAGATGATGTCGAACCCCGCGACCCAGAAGAGCGTGAAGAATGCCAGGAGCGCCGGCGCCGCGAGATCGCTGAACGAGGGGGAGACGGCAAACCACCCCCCCAGGGGTCCCATGGCGAGTCCGAGGCCGACACCGAAATGGGCGAGCGGGGTGTAGCGCTTCATCATCGGGTAGACGATGAACACCGCGAGGGGGAGGGGAGCCATGAAGAAA
>DASVIU010000722.1:0-10885 GCA_036386275.1 Bacteroidota bacterium
CTGGCCTCGCTTCTGCGCTGGGTTGACACGTGGATCGTCGACGGCGCCGTGAACGGCGCCGGGTGGGTGACACGAGGGGTGGCGTTCGTGAGCGGAAAATTCGACACGTATGTTGTCGACGGGCTCGTCAATTTCTCCGCCTACCTTTCGGGCTTCTTCGGTCTGGTGCTGCGGAAGTTCCAGACCGGAAAGGTCCAGACCTACGTCCTGTTTGCGGTGCTCGGGGTCATGGTGTTCTATTTCATATTCCGTCTGGTGTGAGGCCGCACTCTCCTCAGCCGACGACGCTCATCTTCAGGAGGAATGAAGGTCAATGGAAATTGCCGGAATCGGGATACTCTCGTGGATAACGTTCCTGCCAATCGTGGGAATGGTCATCGTCCTCATGCTGCCGAAGGAGAAGAAGGACACGATCCGATGGACCGCGCTCGTCATCGCCGCCCTTCAGGTCGTCCTCGGGGCATTCCTGTTCATGCGGTTCGACCGCGGCCTCGGGGGGATCAACACCGAGTCCGGGATGCAGTTCCTCGAGAAATTCTCCTGGATCGACGTCCGGAGCGTGAGCTGGTTCGGCCGCCTGCACATCGAGTACTTCCTCGGCATCGACGGCATCAGCGTGGTGATGGTGCTGCTGACCGCGCTTATCAGCTTCATCGCGGTGATCTCCTCCTGGAACATCGAAAAGTCACTGAAGGGCTATTTCGCTCTCTTCCTTCTGCTGGACACGGGCATGATGGGCGTGTTCGTATCGCTCGACTTCTTTCTCTTTTACGTCTTCTGGGAAGTGATGCTGCTCCCGATGTATTTCCTCATCGGCGTGTGGGGCGGGCCGCGGCGTGAATACGCGGCAATCAAGTTCTTTCTCTACACACTCCTGGGAAGCGTGCTGATGCTTCTCGCGATGATCGCCCTCTACTTCAGCGTCAACGTGTACATCGACCCCGCGGGCGGGCTCCACTCGCTGGCGGAGGCCGCGCGGGGGATGGGGCAGGGCTGGGAGAAGATCTACACGTTCAACATGATCGCGATGATGGACCCGGGAAACTTCGTGCCGGGGTCTCTCCTTGCCGGCCTCGATACCTCGATGCGGTATCTCGCCTACGGCGCCCTGTTCATCGCGTTCGCGATCAAGGTGCCGATCTTTCCGTTTCACACGTGGCTCCCCGACGCGCACGTCGAAGCCCCGACCCCGATCAGCGTCATTCTCGCCGGCGTCCTTCTGAAAATGGGGACGTACGGGCTCCTGCGCATAAGCTTCCCGATATTTCCGGACGCGATGCGCCACTTCGCCTGGGAGCTCGCGCTCCTGGGGGTCATCAGCATGGTGTACGGTGCGCTCGTGGCGATGGCGCAGACCGACTTCAAGAAGCTCATCGCGTACTCGAGCGTCAGCCACATGGGGATCGTCGTCCTCGGGATGTCCTCGATGAACACGCAGGGACTGACCGGGGCGGTGTTCCAGATGTTCAACCACGGGACGATCACCGCGATGCTCTTCCTCATCGTCGGGGTGATTTACGACCGTGCCCACACCCGCGGACTGAATGAGTTCGGCGGACTGATGAACCAGATGCCCCGGTATGCCGGGGCAATGACGGTCGCCTTCTTCGCGGCCCTGGGCCTGCCGGGACTGAGTGGATTCATCAGCGAAATATTCTCGCTCCTCGGCGCATTCCAGACGTTCCGGACGCTCACGATCATCGGCGCGGCCACGATCGTCCTGACCGCGGCCTACATGCTCTGGGTCCTCCAGCGTGTCTTCCTCGGGGCTCTCCCGGAGAAGTGGAAGGACCTCACGGACATGAACGGGAGGGAGACGTTCATGCTTGCCACGCTCGGCGTCATCGTGATATTCTTCGGCATCTACCCTGCACCCATCCTGAATCTCATGAACAGCTCCCTGAACACGCTCGCGGCCCTGCTCCAGCACGGGGCCCCCGCGGCGATGACGGGCGGGATGTAAAGGGAGACGCACATGAGCGACCACATTCTGAACGACCTGTCCCTGTTCGCGCCCGAGACGGCGATCACCGTGACGCTGATCGCCGCGATTCTGGCCGACCTGATATTCCGCCGGAAGCCCATCGTGGTCTCCGCGCTCGTGCTTGCGGGTTTCGTCGTCACCGGGCTCCTCCTGCTGGGGGAGGCCGGCGTCAACGCGTCGATATTCAGCGGAATGATTGCCGTTGATTCCTTTGCGGTCTTCTTCAAGACCATCGTCGTCCTGGCGGGGATACTCGTCGTCGTCTTTTCCATGGAATCCGGAGAGCTCAACTCCCCGGGACGGAAGCTCGGGGAGTATTACGCGCTCCTGTGTGCCGCCGCGCTCGGGATGATGCTGATGGCGGGGGCGAGCAATCTGCTGATGATGTACATCGCCATCGAGCTCTCCTCGCTCAGCTCCTACCTCCTCAGCGGGTACACCCGGGAGGCGCCTGACTCGAGCGAGGCCTCGCTCAAGTACCTGATATACGGGGCGGTCTCCTCCGGGCTCATGCTCTACGGGATCTCGCTCATCTACGGCCTCAGCGGGTCGCTCGACCTTGCGACGATCAACCGCGCCCTGCCGCAGGTCCTCTCCGGGGGTGGTGCGGCATCGTTCACGCTCCTGATCGCCGGCGTCCTTTCCCTTGCCGGGTTTGGCTACAAGATCTCCGCGGTCCCGTTCCACTTCTGGACGCCCGACGTTTACGAAGGGGCCCCCATCACGATCACCGCGTTCCTGTCGGTGGCGTCGAAGGCGGGGGGCTTTGCGATGATGATACGGTTCTTCAAGGTGACGTTTATCGACGCCGGTGCCGTGGCACTGCCGGCGGGGACATGGGCGACGCTGCAGGGGTTCCACTGGGTCGACCTGGTGGCGATACTCGCCGTCCTCTCGATGACGATCGGCAACCTGGTCGCGGTGTGGCAGAACAACCTGAAGCGGCTTCTTGCCTACTCGAGCATCGCGCATGCCGGGTACATGCTGACCGGCGTGGTCGTCCTGAGCAACGAGGGGCTGGCCGCGATCATGGTCTACTTCGGCGTCTACCTGTTTATGAACCTCGGGGCGTTCTATTGCGTGATGCTGATCGCGGACAAGACAGGGAGCGAAGACATCGACGAGTACAGGGGGATAGGTTCGCGTTCGCCGTTCCTGGCGGTGGCGCTGGCGGTGTTCCTTGTGTCTCTGACGGGGCTTCCCCCCACGGCGGGATTTGTCGGCAAGCTGTACATCTTTGCGGCGCTGATAAACAGCGGATGGACCTGGCTGGCCATTGTGGCCGCGCTGAACAGCGTCATCGCGCTCTACTACTACGTACGGATCTTCAGAAACATGTTCCTCCGGGCGGAGGAACCGTCCTCAGCGCGCATCACGCTCAGCGGCATCCAGAACGCCGCTCTTCTCGTACTTCTGGTGCCGACGCTCCTTCTCGGCCTCTACTTCTCCCCGCTCGTCCAGCTCGCGCAGGCATCAGTCAGGCTCTTCGGGACCCCTTGATGGTGGTGGCGCCACAGGCGCCCCCGCCATCGTTCCACCTTATTTCGCCCTCTTCTGTTTTACCCTCTCATAGATGAGCCGGACCCCGTCAAGCACGAGGGATGGCTCGCACGCCTCTATGACCGTCGTGTGTGCGGCGATGATGCCGGCAAGGCCCCCTGTCGCGATCACCTTCGGCTTTACCCCCAGTTCGGCGGCGATGCGCCGGATCGTCCCTTCGACCGCGTCGACGGCGCCGAACATCACCCCGGACTGCATGCTGGCCTCAGTTTCCCTCCCGATGACCGAGGAGGGGAACCGGAGCTCGATTTTCGGGAGTTTCGCAGCGCGGCGGTGGAGCTCGGACGCCATGGAATCCAGGCCGAGCGTGATGACCCCCCCCAGGTAATCGCCTGAAGCCGAAATAACGTCGAACGTCGTCGCGGTGCCGAAATCGATCACGACGAGCGGACCGCCGTACTTCCTGAACCCCGCGATCGCGTTGCAGAGACGGTCCGCTCCCACCGCCGCCGGATCGGTGTAGAGCACCCTTATACCGAGATCGAGCGACGCGGTGACAGTGACAGGCTCTACTCTAAAATACTTGCGCGCCAGCGATTCGAACACATCGGTGAGATCCGGGACGACCGACGATATGCCGACCCCGTTGATCTCTGTAAGAGGGATATTCGCATCGGCGCAGAAGCTCTTGATTGTCAGCCAGTTCTCGTCGACGGTCCGGTGCGTCAGGCTTGCCATGCGCCAGTCCGCGACGAGTCTCTCCCCGTCGTAGACCCCCAGGACCGTGTGCGTGTTTCCGACATCGATGGCAAGGAGCATGGACTTTTTTCAGGACCCGAGTATTGTGACGTCGCCGGCAAACAGTGTTTTTTCCGACCCACCCGCATCCAGTATCAGAGCCCCCTCGGGGCTGAGCCCTTTGACGATCCCGGATATCACGGTCCCGTCCTGCGTGACCGAAATTTCCTTGTTGAGCATCGTTGTACGCGAGAGCCAGAGGGGGAGGAGGTTGTGGAACCCCTTCTTCATTATCGAGGTGTAGCGGGTCTCCAGCGTCCTCAGGATCTCGCGGAGGAGGAGTATCCTGTCGATTTCCCTTCCTGCCTGTGCCTTGAGAGACGTTGCTCTCGGGCCGATGTCGTCGGGGAAGGAGGTCTGGTTGACGTTGACTCCGATCCCGAGGACGACGTAGTCGAGCCCTTCTTCTTTGAGTGACCCTTCCAGGAGTATCCCGGCGCACTTCTTCCCGCCGATCAGGAGATCGTTCGGCCATTTGCATTCTACAGAGAGTCCGGTCTCATGCTCTATGGCTTCCGCAACCGCGACCGCGGCGTACAGGGGGAGGAGGTTGAGCGCTTCCGGCGGGAGCGTTGGCCTCAGAACAAGCGAAAAAGTGAGGTTTTCGTACGGGTTTGCAAGCCAGCTCCGCCCCAGCCTCCCCCTCCCCTCTGTCTGCTTCTCGGCGAAGACGAGAGTTCCCTCTTCGGCCCAACACCCGGCAAGGGCCCTGGCGCAGTTGTTTGTAGAGTCAATTGTATCAAAAGCAAAGACCTTCGATCCGAACTTGCGTCCGTTCAGCTTCTTCTTAAGCGTAGCCGTGTTGAGGAGTGGAGAGACGGAGTTCACAGTGGGTCTTCCGGTGAGAACCCCCGATGATACCCAATCGAGTGGCAAAAGTCAAGGTTGATGTACTCTGCTGACATTCTGCCATTGGGACACTGCCGTCATGCAAAAAAGGCATACAAAAACGCCAACCTGTCACATCGTATCAATCGTTCTCCGGTCCGGTTTTCCGGCAATCCGCCAAGTCGTTATTCTAAAACTGGTTACGAGTACGTGCTATTTGCCCGTTTGTGGCATGTGAATTGGATCTCCTTTCGGCAGAATTGATTCACTCATCTGTCCATCACAAGGAGAATGACGAAATGGGTAAGATTATTGGAATAGACCTCGGGACGACGAACTCCGTTGTTGCGGTTATGGAGGGGAGTGATCCTGTCGTGATCGCGAACAGCGAAGGGGGACGAACAACCCCCTCGGTCGTGGCGTTTGCCAAGAACGGGGAGCGCCTCGTGGGTCAGGCGGCAAAGCGTCAGGCGGTCACGAACTCCCAGAACACCGTTTCTTCGATCAAGCGGTTCATGGGGCGGTTCTATAATGAGGTGAACGAGGAGATGAAGCTCGTCCCCTACAAGGTGGTGCAGGGGGACAATAATACGGCTCGCGTGGAAGTGGGGGACCGTGTCTACTCCCCTCCCGAAATCAGCGCGATGATTCTTCAGAAGATGAAGCAGACCGCGGAGGATTACCTCGGGCAGAAGGTCACCGAGGCGGTCATCACCGTGCCGGCGTACTTCAATGACGCCCAGAGACAGGCAACGAAAGAGGCGGGGGAAGTCGCAGGGCTCCAGGTCAAGCGCATCATCAACGAGCCGACTGCCGCCGCGCTGGCGTACGGGCTCGACAAGAAGAACAAAGACCTCAAGGTCGCCATATACGACCTCGGCGGCGGGACGTTCGACGTCTCGATCCTTGAGCTCGGCGACGGGGTGTTCGAAGTGAAATCGACAAACGGCGACACGCACCTCGGGGGGGACAATTTTGACCAGCGGGTGCTTGATTTTGTCGCCGATGAATTCAAGAAAACGGAAGGGATCGATATCCGGAAGGACCCGATGGCTCTGCAGAGGGTCCGCGAAGCGGCCGAAAAGGCCAAGATGGAGCTCTCCACGCTGATGCAGACGGAGATCAACCTGCCGTTCATCACCGCGACGGCGGACGGTCCGAAGCACCTGAATATGACGCTGACGCGGACGAAGTTCGAACAGCTTGTGGACGATCTGATCAAGAGGACGCTCGGGCCGACCGAGCGGGCACTGAAGGATGCGGGACTTTCCCCCTCGCAGATCGACGAGGTGATACTCGTCGGCGGAATGACGCGCGTTCCGCGCGTGCAGCAGCTCGTGAAGGATGTCTTCGGCAGGGAGCCGCACAAAGGTGTGAACCCTGACGAGGTAGTGGCGATCGGCGCGGCGATCCAGGGCGGCGTGCTCTCGGGAGATGTGACGGATGTCCTTCTCCTTGACGTGACCCCCCTGGCCCTTGGCATCGAGACGCTGGGCGGCGTGATGACGAGGTTGATCGAGTCAAACACGACGATCCCCACGCGGAAGAGCGAGATCTTCTCTACGGCATCGGAGAGCCAGCCGTCGGTCGAGATCCACATACTCCAGGGTGAACGCCAGATGGCGCAGGACAACCGCACGCTCGGCAGGTTCCATCTCGACGGTATACCGCCGGCCCCCCGGGGGGTGCCGCAGATCGAAGTGACGTTCGACATCGACGCAAACGGGATGCTCCACGTCTCCGCGAAAGACAAGGGGACGAACAAGGAGCAGTCGATCCGGATCACCTCTTCCAGCGGCCTGAGCAAGGAAGAGGTCGAGAAGATGAAGTCGGACGCCTCGGCGCACGCCCAGGAAGACAAGAAGAAGAGGGAAGATATCGACATGAAGAACCAGGCGGACAGCCTGGTCTTCCAGACCGAAAAACAGCTCAAGGAGTTCGGTGCGAAGGTCAGTGCGGAGGCGCGTGCCAAGGTGGAAAGTGCAAACGAAAAGCTGCGGGAAGCCCTGAAGAGCGACAACACCGCGGCCATCAAGAGCACGATGGAGGCGCTGAACACCGCGTGGAACGAAGCTTCGACGCAGATGTACCAGCAGGCCACGCAGGCGGGCGATCAGCCGGGGGCGGGGCCCCAGGGCGGCCCGGCCGGCGGTGCGCAGCAGGGTGCCGGGGAGAAGAAGGTCGAAGACGCGCAATACGAAGTTGTGGACGACAAAGGCAAAGAAAAAAAATAAGGAAGATGGAGGCTTCAGTCATCATGCGAAAGGCGAGGAGACCCCTCGCCTTTTGCACGGAATGCCCCCCCTGCGGCCAATCCCTCATTCCGGAAAGAGACAATGAACCTGAACAAATTCACAGTCAAATCACAGGAAGCCCTGCAGAACGCACAGGAGATCGCCTCCAGTTACGGGAACCAGCTTCTCGAGCCCGAGCATATGCTCGCCGCGCTCGTCCAGGACCCGAAGGGGACAGTCGTGCCGGTGCTGGAGAAGCTCGGGGTGAACCCCGGCTTTCTCAAGATCAAGGTCAATGATGCCCTCAGCCGTCTCCCGAAAGTGAGCGGCGTGAGCATTGCCAGCCAGTCACTCTCCCCCGCGCTCGGGCGGTTGATCGAAACGGCGCAAAAACAGGCGGACGATCTTCACGATGAGTACCTGAGCACGGAGCATCTGCTGCTGGCCATCGTTGCCTCGCGGGAGGGGAGTGCGGGGAAGCTTCTCCGCGATCAGGGAGTGACCGTGGAGTCGGTCCTTACCGTGCTGAAAGAGATACGGGGAACGCAGCGGGTCACCGACCAGAACCCGGAAGAGAAGTACCAGGCCCTCGCGCGCTACGGTCGCGATCTGAACGATATGGCACGGAAGGGGAAAATAGACCCCGTCATCGGGCGGGACGAGGAGATTCGCCGGGTCCTTCAGGTGCTCTCGCGGCGGACAAAGAACAATCCCGTCCTTATCGGGGAGCCGGGCGTCGGCAAGACCGCGATCGCAGAGGGGATCGCCCAGCGGATCGTCAAGGGGGATGTCCCTGAGACCCTCAAGACGAAAAGGATCGTGGCGCTCGACATGGGCTCGCTCGTCGCCGGCACCAGCTTCCGGGGGCAGTTCGAGGAGCGCCTCAAAGCCCTCCTGAAAGAGGTCGAGGACTCGGCGGGAGAGATCATTCTGTTCATCGACGAATTGCACACGCTTGTGGGGGCCGGGGCCGCGCAGGGCTCGGTGGACGCCGCCAACATGCTCAAGCCCGCCCTCGCGAAGGGAGAGCTCCGGGCGATCGGGGCGACGACGATCGACGAGTACAGAAAGTACATCGAAAAGGACCCGGCCCTCGAACGGAGGTTTCAGCCCGTCATGGTCGAGGAACCGAGCGTCGAGGACACGATCTCGATACTGCGGGGACTCAAGGAACGGTATGAGGTGCACCACGGCGTCCGGATCACGGACGGTGCCATTGTGGCCGCCGCGCAGCTGAGCGCCAGGTACATTGCGGACCGGTTCCTGCCGGACAAGGCCATCGATCTGGTGGACGAAGCGGCCTCGAAGCTCCGCATAGAGATCGACTCACTCCCCGAGGAACTTGATACTGTCGAGCGGAAGATCAAGCAGCTCGAGATAGAGAGGGAGGCCATCCGGAGGGAAAACGATCAGGACTCCAGAGAGCGGCTTGCCGCCCTGGAGGCCGAGCTCGCGGAGCTTCGGCAGACACACACCGCCCTCGGCGCGCACTGGAACGTCGAGAAAGGCCTGATACAGTCGATCAGGACGATGAAGGGAGAAGTGGAGAATGCCAGGAGCGAAGCTGAGAAGAAGGAGCGGGAGGGAGACCTGGCGCGCGTGGCGGAGCTGCGGTACGGTCTGATCGCGGACCTCGGAAAAAAGATCGCCGCGGCATCCGGAAAACTCGCGGAGGTCCAGAAGGACCACAAAATGCTCAAGGAAGAGGTCGACGCCGAAGACATCGCCGGGATCGTTGCGCGGTGGACCGGCATCCCTGTCTCGCGGATGCTGGAGAGCGACAGGCACAAGCTTCTCCACCTCGAGGAACGGCTGGAAGAACGCGTCATAGCCCAGCCCGAGGCGGTGAGGGCGGTCAGCGATGCCATCCGCCGCTCACGCGCCGGTCTGCAGGACGCGAAGAAGCCGATCGGCTCGTTCATATTCCTCGGGAGCACGGGAGTCGGGAAAACCGAACTCGCCCGCGCGCTCGCGGAGTTCCTCTTCAACGATGAGAACGCGCTCGTGCGAGTCGACATGAGCGAGTACATGGAGAAGTTTTCCGTTTCAAGGCTCATCGGCGCCCCGCCCGGATACGTCGGGTATGAGGAGGGGGGGCAGCTGACGGAGGCGGTCCGGCGGAAGCCTTATTCCGTGGTCCTCCTCGACGAGATCGAGAAGGCGCACCCCGAGGTGTTCAACCTCCTCCTGCAGGTGCTGGATGAAGGAAGGCTCACCGACAGCAAGGGGAAGACCGTCGACTTCAGGAACACAATCATCATCATGACCTCGAATCTCGGCTCGCAGCTCATCAGCCAGAGAATCCACTCCGATTTCTCGCCCGGCGGGCGGTGGGAAGAAGTGTTTGGAGAACTGCGCAACGAGCTATTCCAGCTGTTGAAAGCGACGATTCGCCCCGAGTTCCTTAACCGGGTGGACGAGATCATCATATTCCGCCCTCTGGCACAGGCGGACATACGGCGGATCATCACGCTCCAGTTGAAGCGGGTGCAGGAGACCGTCGCGGCCCGGGAGATCACGCTCGAGGTCACCGACGACGCGAAGGACTGGCTTGCAAAACTCGGATACGATCCGACATACGGCGCACGGCCTCTAAAGAGGGTGATACAGAAACAGATCGTGAACCCGCTCTCCGGGAAGATTCTCGCAGGAGAGTTCGGACCGGGGGACACTGTTGAAGTCGGGCTCGACAAACAGGGGCTCATCGAATTCAGGAAGCACGTGGAAGTCCCGCACGCCGGCTGATTTGCGCAACGGACGGCATTTTCGTACTTTGTGATAACAGACAATTCCGGCCAGACATGAAGCGGCAGAACCCGGTCTCGCTCGTCGTTCACGGCGGGGCCTGGAATATCCCCGACGATCAGGTGGAGGCACACCGCACAGGTGTCCTGAACGCCCTGAAGGCGGGGTGGGAGCTCCTGAAGGACGGTGGCACGGCGGTCGAAGCCGTCGAGCGTTCGATCATTGTCATGGAAAATGACGACACGTTCAATGCGGGACGCGGGTCGGCGCTGGATGCTGCGGGGGAGATCGAGCTCGACGCCTCCATCATGGAAGGGGGGACGTTCCGTGCGGGGGCGGTCGCCGCCGTTTAGAACGTCGCCAATCCGATATCCGTGGCTCGCGCGATCATGGAGAAGAGCGACACCGTGCTTCTCGTGGGGCTGGGTGCGACGCGATTTGCGAAGGAACACGGGATCGCCACGTGCGGCCAGGATGCCCTGATCACCCGACGGGAGATCGCGCGCTGGCGCGAGGCCCAGGCCTCCGGCGGCGGGGCGCTGACCCGCCGGAAGGGTGCCCCGGGCCGGTCTTCTCCGGGAGACACCGTGGGAGCGGTCGCACTTGACGCCAGAGGGACCATCGCATCGGGCACTTCGACGGGCGGGACTCCGAACAAACCTCAGGGGCGCGTGGGTGATTCGGCGTTGATCGGATGCGGAACCTACGCGGACAACGCTGTCGGGGGGGGTTCTTCGACGGGCTGGGGGGAAGCCATCATCAGGGTGGTAATGGCGAAGAGCGTCATCGACATGGT
>DASVIU010000723.1:0-5088 GCA_036386275.1 Bacteroidota bacterium
AAGGACGGCGTGACGGTGGCCAAGGAGATCGACCTCAAGAACCCGCTCGAGAACATGGGCGCCCAGATGGTGCGCGAAGTCGCCTCCAAGACTTCCGATGTGGCGGGTGACGGGACCACAACGGCCACCGTGCTCGCGCAGGCGATCGTGCGCGAAGGACTCAAGATGGTCGCAGCCGGCGCCAACCCGATGGACCTGAAGCGCGGCGTCGATATCGCCGTCACGAAAGTGGTCGAGGGACTCAAGGAAATGAGCAAGCCGGTCGACAAGACCAGCAAGAAGGAGATCGCACAGGTCGGCGCCATCTCCGCGAACAACGATACGGTCATCGGCGAGCTCATCGCCGATGCGATGATGAAGGTCGGCACCGACGGCGTCATCACCGTCGAAGAAGCGAAGGGGATGGAGACGACGATCGAAGTGGTCGAGGGGATGCAGTTCGACCGCGGTTATCTCTCCCCCTATTTCGTGACGGACGCCGAATCGATGGAAACGGTGCTTGAAAACCCCGTCATACTGATACACGACAAGAAAATCTCCTCGATGAAGGACCTCCTTCCGGTCCTGGAGAAGGTCGCCCAGACAGGGAGCCCGATACTCGTCATTGCGGAAGACGTCGAAGGCGAGGCACTTGCCACGCTTGTAGTGAACAAGCTGCGCGGGACGCTGAAAGTCGCGGCCGTGAAGGCTCCGGGATTCGGCGACCGCCGCAAGGCGATGCTCGAGGACATTGCCGTCCTCACGCTCGGCACGGTGATTTCCGAGGAGCAGGGCTACAAGCTCGAGAATGCCACAATGACCTATCTCGGCAAGGCGAAGAAGGTGACCATCGACAAGGACAACACCACGATCGTCGAGGGTGCGGGGAAGAAGGAAGACATCAAGAAGCGGATCAACGAGATCAAGGCCCAGATCGAGAAGACCACCTCCGACTACGACAAGGAGAAGCTCCAGGAGCGGCTCGCGAAGCTCTCCGGCGGCGTCGCCGTGCTGAAGATCGGTGCTGCCACCGAAGTGGAGATGAAGGAGAAGAAGGCCCGGGTCGAGGACGCGCTGCACGCCACGCGTGCGGCAGTCGAAGAAGGTATCGTCCCCGGCGGCGGCGTTGCGTACCTCCGTGCGGCGTCGAAGCTCAACGGGCTGAAGATGGCGAACGAGGACCAGCAGACGGGCGTTGATATCGTCCGGCGCGCACTCGAGGAGCCTATCCGGATGATTGTCCAAAACGCCGGACAGGAAGGTTCCGTCGTCGTGAACAAGGTGAAGGAAGGGAAGGACGATTTCGGCTACAACGCGTACACCGAGCAGTACGAGAACCTGGCCAAGTCAGGCGTCATCGACCCGACCAAGGTGACCCGCACGGCGCTCGAGAATGCCGCGTCTGTCGCCTCTCTCCTGCTGACCACCGAAGCCACAATCGTCGAGAAGCCGGAGGAGAAGAAGTCGATGCCTCCGATGCCCGGCGGCGGCGGCGGTATGGGTGACATGTACTGAGTATCCGGTACGACGCACCCGCGTCAGATCACGATCCGGAAGCGACACCAGCCGGCCCCGAAGGGGGCCGGTTTTTTTGTGGTGCCCCCGGCACACTTGACTTCGTTCTGTTTCCTCCTGACATTCATCGGAGCCGTTGAAGCAGTCGTGAATCCGGCGGTCCTCGCCGAACATCCGTTTCCCGTCCGGGATGTCATCCGCTCCGCATGACGGCTTTTCTCCGGGGATATGGACATTCAGTGCAGGGGAGGAATTCGCGCTGATGCAGTCCCGGAAGGCCCGAATACCGATTCCACAATCACCAGGTGTCCCATGAGACTTCTGTTTCCTCCAGCGGCAGTGTGTTCGATTCTTCTCTTGTCATGCTCCGGCTCTTCGGATGGCCGGATAGAGTCTTCCGGGACGATCGAAGGGACGGACGTTAACATCGGCGTGGAGGTCGGGGGGAAGATCAGTGTCGTGCGGGTCGATGAAGGCTCCCGGGTCAATGCGGGGGACACGCTCCTTGTAGTCGACGACACCGAGTACCAGATCCAGTTCAGGCAGGCTCAGGCGAATCTCGCGTCGTTCGAGTCGGCGTACCGGCTCGCAGTCGAGGGGTCGAGGAAGGAAGACGTCGTTCAGGCGGAAGCGGCGTTCAGGACTGCGGAGACCGATTTTTCGCGGATGAAGGCCCTGCTTGCCGAACACTCGGTCACGCAGAAAAGCTACGACGATGCCTATGCCCGATTCGTCGCGGCCGATCAGACGTACAGGAAGCTGAAATCCGGTCTCCGCCCCGAGGAGATCGAAGGGGCGCGCGTCCGCCGCGACCAGGCTGCCGCACAGGCGGACCTGCTGAAGAAAAGGGTGCGGGACTGTCATGTCCTCGCCCCCTCTGCCGGCATCATCACGCTCCGCGGCGTCGAACCGGGCGAGCTCGTGACCGCCGGGATGACCGTCCTCCGTCTGACGTATCTGGACAGGATCAAGCTGATGATCTACGTGAATGAAGCGGACCTGGGGAAGGTACAGCTCGGCCAGACCGCCCTCATCAGCATCGATTCGTTCGGGAAGGGGAAGTCGGTTGAAGGGAAAGTCACCTATATTTCCCCGCTCGCCGAATTCACGCCGAAAAACGTTCAGACGAAGGAGGAACGTACGAAGCTCGTGTTCGGCGTCAGGATTGAAGCGGCAAACCCGGACGGGGCGCTCAAACCCGGCCTCCCGGCGGATGCAGTGATCCTTACATCGGGGGGCGCCCGCTGACACACGTGGGGAACGCCGTCGTCACATATGACCTCTCACGCTCGTTCGGCACCATCAGGGCCGTCGACCGTTTGAGCCTGACCGTCGAAGAAGGCTCGATGTTCGGGCTTGTGGGACCCGATGGTGCGGGGAAGACCACGACGATCAGAATGCTCTGCGGCATACTTGCGCCGGGGAGCGGGACGGCGTCGGTTCTGGGGCATGACATCGTTCGGGAGTCCGACGCGGTCAAGAAGGAGATCGGGTACCTCTCACAGCGGTTCACGCTCTACGGCGACCTGACGGTCGACGAGAACATTGAGTTCTTCGCGGAGATCAACCGCGTGTACGATTACCGTCCACGCAGGGAAGAGCTTCTCGAGTTCACCCGCCTGACCCCGTTCCGCGCCCGGCTCGCCGAGAAGCTCTCCGGGGGGATGAAGCAGAAACTGGCGCTCGCCTGCACGCTCGTGCACCGGCCCAGGGTCATTTTCCTGGACGAACCGACAACAGGCGTTGACCCTGTTTCCCGGAGGGATTTCTGGAGGATACTCCAGAGCCTCCTCAAAGAGGGGATTACGATCGTGATGACGACGCCGTACCTTGATGAGGCGGAACGCTGCACGCGCCTGGCTCTCATGAACCGCGGTTCACTCATGCGCGTGGACACGCCGGAAGGGATGAAATCCGCGATGGTCGGGGAAATCCTGGAGATCGTCTGTGACCGGGTCCGGGATGCGACCGCTCTCCTGAAGAAGGAGGAGGGGGCCCCGGAGGTCCAGGCGTTCGGTGACAGGATTCATGTGATTGACAGGAGCACTGCATTACGGGAAGCGGCGATTCGCAGGACACTCGAGCGGGAGGGGATACGTGTGGCGAGCGTTCGCCGGATCGAGCCCTCGCTTGAGAACGTTTTCATCTCGCTTCTGACGAATCCTTCCGCCCCGGGGGAGACGCAATGAGTGGGAACGCGATTGAAGTACGGAACCTGTCGAAGAAGTTCGGCAAGTTCACCGCCGTGGATGACGTGAGCTTTGATGTTCAGGAAGGGGAAATATTCGGTTTCCTCGGGGCGAACGGCGCGGGAAAATCGACGACGATTCGGATGCTCTGCGGACTCATCCCCCCCAGCGGAGGGACCGCCCTCGTCGCCGGCCGCGACATTCGCACAGAGCCGGAGGAAGTGAAGCTGAAGATCGGTTACATGTCGCAGCGGTTCTCGCTCTATGACGACCTCACGGTGGAGCAGAACATCCGGTTTTACGGCGGGATATACGGCCTGAAGGGGGAAACGCTGAAGAGACGAATGGACTGGGTGATCGCCATGGCGGACCTGCGGGGAAGGGAGGGGAGCCTGACAAGAACTCTCTCGGGAGGGTGGAAGCAGCGGCTTGCCCTGGGATGTGCCATACTTCATGAGCCACGCATCGTCTTTCTGGATGAACCGACAGGGGGGGTGGATCCGCTCTCCAGGAGGAACTTCTGGGAGCTCATCAACCCGCTCTCCGCAAGCGGGATCACCGTGCTTGTGACGACGCACTTCCTCGATGAGGCGGAATACTGCAATCACATCATACTTATTAACGCCGGAAAGCTTATCGCATCGGGAAGCCCCTCGGAACTGAAGGTCCGGCACATCACGAGGCCGATACTCGAAATCCGGATTGCCGGCGGGAAAATCGTCGAGGCTCTCGAGACCCTCCGTTCCTCCCCCTGGGCGCTCGAGACATCGGTGTTCGGGACGTCACTCCACGTGATGGTGGAAGAAGAGCGGGAAGGGACGCGCCTCATGACCGATACGCTCGCCGGTGCCGGGATATCTGTGCGGCATGTGGAACGTATCGTCCCCTCGCTCGAGGATGTCTTCCTGTACCTCCTCGACCATGAGAGCGCCCGCCGGGGAGTGGAGGGGGGAGCATGACGCTGCCGCTCCGGACACTGAAGCCGATCATACTGAAGGAACTGCGGCAGGTCCGCCGGGATCCGACGTCGCTCGGCATGCTTATGGTTCTCCCGGCGCTCATGATCATCATGGTAGGGTACGCGCTCAACTTTGATGTCAAGCACACTCCCCTTGTCATCTATGACCAGGACAGGTCTCCCGGGAGCCGCGCGTTCCTGGAAAAGTTCACGACCACGGAATATTTCGACTTCAGGTATGAGGCGCGGGGATATACCGACATCGAAGAGGAGTTTTTGCACGGTCGGGCAAAGATCGCCGTCGTCCTCCCTGCCTCGTTTGCAGGCAAACTTGCCGCGGGGGAGGATGTGCACGTCCAGATTCTCGTGGACGGGTCGGACGCCAATACCGCGGGCCAGGCTGTGGCGACAGCAACCCGGTTGACGTCGGATTACGCGACGCATATG
>DASVIU010000724.1:0-4675 GCA_036386275.1 Bacteroidota bacterium
CGTATGTCACCGGGAACGTCGTCTTCGACAAGATCAGCTACCAGGGGATTGCTGTTTGGCGGGCCCTCCCCTCTTCCCTGGACGTTCTGTTCGCGCTGGGAAACGACGCGGCCGCCCAGCTCCTTGTTCCGGACCTGGATACGCATCATTATGGGACGAACCTCGCAGCGCTCCGGTATCTTATCGACGGATACGATGCATCTTTCTGGAATAGTTCTCTCTTCAACGCCTGGCTGGAGATGATCCGTGCGTGCAATCCCCCGGCGGATCGCTCCGTCTTCCCCGGGTTCATGACCACCGCGTCCTGGTGGCAGGAGAAAATGAACACGCAGCTCGCATCCTGGGCCGAACTCCGCCACGACAACCTGCTTTACGCCAAGCAGTCGTACACCGGCGTGCCCACCTGTTCGTTCCCCCACGGCTACGTCGAGCCGATTCCAGCGCTCTACGATGCCGTACGGACATTTGCGCAGCTCGGAAAGAACCGGCTTGTTCCTCTCCTTTCTGTTCAGGCCCCACAGAATGCGCTTTCCTGGTATTTCTCAAGGCTTGACGGCGTCGCTGACACGCTCGGCTCGATTGCGCGGAAAGAGCTGAGTGCGACACCCCTGAGCAGCAGTGAGACCCTCTTTCTCCAGCATATGTTGTACATGAGTTCAGGGGGGTGCGCGCCTGCTCCCCAGGGCTGGTACTACAATCTGTATTACGAGACGAACGGTTTTACCAAAATGGATTATGTTGTCGCGGATGTTCACACGTGCCCGTCCGATGCGATGGGGAATATGGTCGGCTGGGTACTTCATGTCGGCACGGGACCCATTAACATGGGAGTCGTGACTGTTACAACGTCGGATGGGTGTGGGGCGGCGTACGTCGGTCCGGTGATGAGCTACGGGGAGAAGGTCACAGGCAACTTTCTGCGGCTTACGGATGATCAGTGGAGCAAGTCGTATGCTCTCAATGGATCTTCCCGGCCGTCATTCGTGAACCTGTACCTGGCCGACAGCACAGGTAATTCGCGGGGACCGGGAGGGTCGCTTCTGACCGGCATACAGACGGACTATCACGCTGCTCTTCCCCGGGATCCTGTGCTGTTTCAGAACTATCCCAATCCGTTCAATCCCGGCACATTGATCCGGTATGCTCTGCCCGCCCGGTCGGAGGTGACGGTTACGATTTACAATACTCTCGGTCAGAGAATTACTCTTCTTGTCCGGGAAACACAGGAGCCGGGATACCATCAGGTTAATTTCGATGGCGCCGGTCTGGCGAGCGGAGTGTATTTCTACAGATTGCAGGCGGGGAGCTCTATCGAGACAAAGCGGATGCTCCTCTTGAAATGAACGGCGGGTGAGTGTGCGGGATCACGGTTTCTCCGAAATCAGACGCACCGGTCCGAGGAGTCCGGAGGGGAGAAGCGGAGAATCTTTCGAAAAGTGCTTCCATGTGGCGAACGTATGCCGGCCCGGGAGGGGGGATGGGTTCTTTTTCAAAACCCATTCGGGCCAGCGGGCGAGGTTGCCCCGTTTTCCGAACTCCCCGTTTGGCGGGAGATTCTCGTCTCCAATCAGGCGATTGGGCCAGAGGTTTGCGACTGTGACCTCCAGCTCGTTCCCCTTCTCTCTCAGGGTACCTGTGACATCGACCCTCCAGGGCGCACACCAGAGGACCCCCGCATCCTGACCGTTGAGTCTGACTCGGGCGATGTTCTTCACCTCTCCAAGGTCAATCCAGATCGGGCGACGTGAATTGTTTTTCTCCCCGGTAGCTCTCGGCACAGCAGGGGGGATGTCGAATTCGATCCGGTACACCGCCGCCCCCGAGTAGTACTTGATCCCCTCTTCCGGTCTCCGTGTCCAGTCTTCGAGTCCGGAAAATGTGACCTTCTCCGGCCCACCCCATTGCGGATCAAATGAGATATTCCATGGACCGCCGGGAAAAGCCAGCGTATCCAGCGAGGGGAAATTCCGTTTCGCGGTCCTTTCCCCACCGGCGTCTCCATTGAATATGACAAAGAACGACTGGCACGGCTCGAACCAGAGATCGACCGTCGTTCTCCCCCCGGCGGCGTTGAACTCAGGGAGATTCCTGGTTGTCCCCGGGACCGGGTCCCACAACTGGGGCTGCTTTTTGCCAACTCGAAACGTGCACCGCGCCCGAAGTCTCTCTGCTCCCGGGTTCGCGACAAAATAAATCTCCGCGTCACCGTCTCTTCTGTGAGTGTAGCGGAGCGTCGCATCGGATTCGAAATCCGGCAGCACCCCCGCGTTTGCAAGGACTTCCTCGACGACCGCGTAGTCGCAGTATTGTTCCGCCTCCATGGCGCCGGTTCCGCTCACCAGCGAGTCTGTCTTCTTCCACGACTCCCTGTGCCAGACCACGCGGCCTTTTCCGAAAGCGTGTTCCGTAACCCCCCGGCCGTCACAGTCCCCCCACATCTCGTCGGCGAGTTTCCTGACCTCGGCGTCGCATGCGGGGTAGCCGGAAAGCCCCGGCGAGGTGAGGGGCTTTGGTCCGATGACAGTTGCACCGTCCCTGGTGAGCTGATGCACTTTCTTCAGGAGCTCTGGCGTCATCGTCTCCTCTTCCGGCAGGACGAGGACCCGGTAGCTCATCCCGTCCGGGAGCGTCAGCTTCCCCCCCCTCACGGACATGTCCCTGATCAGGACATCGGGGGCGCAGCCGTCGAAATTGTATTCCCTCCTGTCGGGCGGGTTCCCCCGCACGGCCGATGCCGGCGGCCGGAACACACGAGGAGCCCCCTCCGCAACGAGGAAACAAACGTCGGCGACGGGGAGTCCCTGCCGTAACATGAAGTTGCAGCGTGAGAGATACCTGTGATAGGCGGGGACCATGTCCCACCAGGTCTGAGTCCTCTCCCAGTGGACGCCGTACGGCCCCATCGTCATGCCGGGACTGATGTTGAGCCATGGCTGGTGCTGGTACCTGTGGAACACAAACCGGTTCACCCCCCCGCAGAATGCCCAGTCGCCGAGAGCCTTCATCGAGCCCGGATACGCCTGCCACTTCTCCTCGTCGGTCGATGTGAACGCTTCCGCCGCAACCTCTTTCCTCCCGCAGGTATGTGCGATGGAACTCGCTTCGATCACGCTGTAGCTCGTATTGAAACCATACAACCAGAATTCGCACATGGGGACGTCCGCCAGTGATCCCATGCTCATGTCTGCGCACGGGGTCATGTCGTATGGCTCGATGGAGAGCGTGAACCCGTCACGTCGACCGAGTTCCTTGAGTCGCCCCGCGTGGTTTTCAAGGAGCAGCTCGTTCGCCGTCTGCCTGAAATCCCAGAGGAACCTCTCGGAGAATTCGTGGCTCCCTACCACCACCCCGGTGAGAACAGGGAGATACGGCAACACATCGTACCCTCGCCTCCTCCTGAACTCTTGACGGAAAGCGCCGGTCCAGTTCTGCGAGCCCATCTCCCAGCTGTCGATATGCAGCATCGTCCAGCCGCCTCCCGTGGTGTTCTTCCTTCGGCCCGTCTCCCGGAGAAGAGTCCCGATGAACGCGTCGTAGTGGGCGTCCAGGGCTGCCGTATCAAGCTTGTCGCACTCGAGCCCCAGTCCGGGGACGGGGGCAGGGCGTGTGTTCGCCCCCGTGCTCGTGCGCCCGAATCTCACGATCGTCCATTTCCCCTTCGGGACGTCCCACGTAAGCCTCCCGTCGGCTGAAAGATGGCCGGTAAGGTCTATCACATCTGAGCTCTTTATGATCGCACCCGTGCGGGACTCGGGGTATGCTGCCGTTGACGGGAGAAACGGTTTCACCCCCCGCTGGGAGGAGTAGGGGGCCCTGACGTAGAGCGCTTTCTCGTCGATCCCTGCTATGCTGTCTTTCTCCGCGGGAGTAGGGAACGCAACGATGGCCACGTCGCGGTAGAATTCATCCTTCGCTTTCTCGAGAACTGCGGGAAGAAGACCGTCGCCGAAAAATGCAGGGCGGCGTGCAGGGCGCGGCAGGAAGCCCTCGAATCGCAACGGCCCGGTTATTTCGGTTGGAATGCCGACAATGTGCTGCATGGACTGTTCCGGCGTGACCCATGGGCCTCCGCTCCCCGCCCATCCCGGCCCGGACATAAGCGTCACCTCTATGCCGCACCGCTCAGCTTCATTGACCACATGCTTGAAAAGGCCTCTCCACTCGGGACTCATGAACTTCACGGGCCCCTGCGGGATCCCCACGTTCACTTCCATGATCATGACCCCGCCTATGCCGGCCTTTTGCATCGCTTCAATATCCGCCGTTATCCCCTCGCGGCTCAGGTTGCCGTCTGTCCAGACCCAGTAAACCCATGGACGGACAGTGTCCGGGGGCGTTCGGAATCCCCTCGCGAGACGATCGACTCCGTCCGGGGATCCGCCACCGATTACAGATGACGCGTGCGCCGCAATTGAAAAACCCGCTACCGCTGCGGCCAGCAGGGCTGCTCTCTTGATCGACTTTTTCATGCGGCCAATGTATGGCAATTCCATGAAAAGCTCAACGATCACGGAGGAGGCATTTCTATCGACTGAGGGAGTAGTTGCGTTCCGGGAATGAAACAGAATAGCAGTGAGGGGGGGTCATCATCACGCGGGGGAGTGCTGATCCCCCGCATGATGGGGTAATATCCGGGATTCTACCTCCGGTGCATCGCTTCGATGTCGGTGGGTGA
>DASVIU010000725.1:0-2631 GCA_036386275.1 Bacteroidota bacterium
CTGCCGGGCGATCTCAAGGAGAAGGTCGATCCATTCCTTCGCCCCCTGTACGACGCCCTGGACGACATGCTCCCGGCCGAGAAGCTCCGGGGCTACATTGAGAAACGGATCATCGAGATCGCGCCGCTCGCCTACATGCGCGGCCGGACGCTGAACAACGCCTACGTGATACTCGACGAAGCCCAGAACGCCTCGGCGATGCAGATGAAGATGTTCCTCACCCGGCTCGGTCCCAATTCGCGCGCGATTGTGACCGGGGACATCACGCAGATCGACCTGCCCCGGAAGATGACTTCCGGGCTCGTGCAGGTCCAGGAAGTGCTCCGCGACGTGGCCGGGATCTCGTTTGTGTACTTCGACAGGAACGACGTGGTCCGTCACCGGCTTGTGAAGGATATCATTGACGCGTACGACAGGCACGCGAACAGGCCGGGGCGTGAGGGAGAGGAGCTCTGAGGCGCCACGGTTAGCGCCGGCGGGCGTGAGGTTTTTTCTTGGCTTCCTCCCAGAGTGCGTCCATTGTGCGGAGCGAGGCGTCTCCGGTCCTGATCCCGCGCGCGGCCAGGCTCCTCTCGATGTACTGGAAGCGGTGCGTGAATGTCTCCACGGTCCCCCGCAGTGCGCGTTCCGGGTTCACTCCGGTGAACCGTGCGTAGTTGACAAGTGCGAACAGGAGGTCGCCGAATTCTTCCTCCCGGCGTCGCCTTCCCCGTGCCGCGCGCACCTCCTCCGCCTCCTCCTTGACCTTTTCCAGGACGTCCTTCGTTTTCTTCCAGTCGAACCCGACGGCTGCGGCACGGCGCTGGACCTTCATCGCCCGCTGGATGGCGGGGAGGCCGCGGGGGATCCCCTCGAGCACCGAACGCCGTCCTTCGTCTATCTTGAGCTGTTCCCAGTTTTTCAAAACATCGCGGGCCCTCGCCGCCCGCACGTTGCCGAAGACATGCGGATGGCGTCGCACCAGTTTGTCGGTGATCCCGGTGAGGACCCGGGCGAAGGTGAATTCGCCCGACTCTTCCGCGATCGTGGCATGCATGGCGATGTGGAGCATCAGATCACCGAGCTCCTGTGACAGGTTCGCGGTGTCACGCCGGTCCACCGCATCGAGCACTTCGTAGGTTTCCTCGAGAAGACTCTCCCGCAGGGAGCGGTGTGTCTGCTTCCTGTCCCAGGGGCATTCTTTCCGCAGCTTCCGGACGATCGAGAGGAACCGGCGGAACTCTCCCGCGGGGACGGGGTGGCGGCGGCGTGCGTTGATCATGGCGTCTCGTCTCCTTGGTTGACGTGCAACGTAGGGAAAGCCCTGCTGAGTTGCAACGCGGCTGGAATTTCAGCGACCGGATGTCTATATTGCGTCCCTCTTTTGCATCGAATGCTCCGTTCCCCTCACAGGTGAGGTCGATGAAAAAAACGGTTGCAGTGTCGGTCCTCGTCATCGGGGCCGGAGTTCTCCTTTTTTTTCTCCTCTCGAGGTCCGGGGATGCATCCATGATTCTACTGAACGGTGTCATCTATACGCTCGACGAAAAAAGGCCGGTCGCCTCGGCGCTGGCGATCCGGGGGGACAGGATTGTCGCGGTGGGGTCGGACCGCGAGATCCGCTCTTCCTTCCGCGCTGAAAAGACCATTGACCTGGGTGGGAAGCCGGTCTATCCCGGCTTTATCGATTCCCATGCGCACATGGAGGGGCTCGGTGCGGCCCTGATGAACCTTGATCTTTCGGGCACGCTCTCCGAGGAGGAAGCCGCCGGACGCGTTGCGGGGGCCGTGCGCGACACCGTCAGGGGGGGATGGATCCGCGGGCGCGGATGGGACCAGAACCGTTGGCCCGGAAAGGGATTCCCGGCACGGGCGTCACTCGACCGGGTGTCCCCTTCGGTGCCCGTTTTCCTCACGCGCGTCGACGGGCATGCCGTGTGGGTCAACAGCAAGGCCCTGGAGGTCGCGGGGGTCGATCGGAAGACGCCGGATCCTCCCGGGGGAAAAATCCTCCGCGACCGATCCGGTAATCTCACCGGCGTGTTCATTGACAACGCTGTGGATCTTATCCAGAGCGTGATCCCCCCTCCCTCGGTGGAGGAAAGGACCGAGGCGGTACGCAGGGCCGTCCGCGCGTGTCTCGCCTCCGGTCTGACCGAGGTCCATGACATGGGGGTCGATTCGGGCGGCGTGGCGATCTACAGGAATCTCATCGCTGCGGGCGAGTTTCCTTTCCGCGTGTATGTCGCACTGGCGGGCTCCTCTTCCGGGTCCTGGGCGAGCTTCCGGAAATCGGGTCCCGTGAAGGACGCCGAGGGGGGAAGACTGGCCGTCCGGGGGGTGAAATTCTACGCCGACGGTGCGCTCGGATCGCGGGGGGCGGCGCTGATCGAGCCATACTCCGACGATCCGGGGAACAGGGGGCTCACACTGACGTCGCGGGCGGAATTGCTGGCGGCGGCGGAACAGGCCCTCGACGCGGGGTTTCAGATTTGTACTCATGCCATCGGCGACAGGGCCAACGCATTCGTCCTTGATGTTTACGACGAGGCGCTCACGGCGCGGGGAGCGAAAGGGCGGGGCGTACGCTTCCGGATCGAGCATGCGCAGGTGCTCTCGGGGAGGGAGATTCCCCGGTTCAAAGAGCTGGGG